>JBCCLG010000852.1:0-2800 GCA_039027015.1 Acidobacteriota bacterium
GAAGACAGCGGCGACTGGCTGCGCGCGGTGGCGATCAACGGCGACGAGCAGGCGCCGTTCAGCGAGGTCGCCCTCGGGGGTCATCTCAGCGGTGATCTCGGCGTCGTACCAGTCGAACTCGAGCCTCACCGACCGACCCTCGAGCGCGACCTCGCTGAACGGCGCCTGCTCGTCGCCGTTGATCGCCACCGCGCGCAGCCAGTCGCCGCTGTCTTCAAGCCGCAGGGTGAAGGGCAGCTCGCCGCCGGGAGAGGCGAGCACGGCGCGCCAGTCGCCCACCACGTCCTCCGGGGTGAGGGCCGCGGGCCGACAGCCGGACGCGATCAGGCAGAGCAGGGCCGAGCCTGCCAGGGTCGATCCCAAGGCGGCGGCGCGCGGCAGGCGGCGGAGAATCCCGGGCAGCGTCGAGCGCGCCGCGGGGCGGTGAAGGGAGGCGATTTTTTGCATGGCCCGATTGTAAACCGGACGGCTTAAGATAGAGATCCCCGGTCGATCCGGCGGCCGCGGCGCCCCCGGGTCGAGATCGCGAAAGAGCACCCAGATGATCGGGCGAAAACTTGCGGATCGATATGAGCTCACCTCTGAGCTCGGCAAAGGCGGCATGGGCGTCGTCTATCTCGCGCGCGACCCCATGCTCGACCGCGAGGTGGCGATCAAAACCCTGCACCCCGGGTTCATAAGCGGCGAGAGCGCCGAGCGGCTCCGGCGCGAGGCGCGGGTGGTCGCCAAGATGGACCATCCGGCGATCACGCCGGTGTTCGATCTCGGGGAGCACGAGGGCGCTCTCTTCCTCGTCATGCCGGTTCTCTCCGGCAAGACCCTGCGCAGCCTGCTCGACGCCCGCGAGTTGAGCCTGGGCGATGCGCTGCGGGTTCTGGTGCAGGTGGCCGAGGCCCTCGACTACAGCCACGACCGCGGGGTGATCCACCGCGACGTCAAGCCCGAGAACGTGATGGTGACCGCCGAGCGCCAGGAGCTGCGCGCCCGGGTGATGGACTTCGGGCTGGCCCGCGACCCTTCAACGCGGGTCAGCCTGACTCACTCGGGGGGCGTTCTCGGCACCCTCGCCTACATGAGCCCCGAGCAGATCCAGGCGCTGCCCATCGACCCCTGCTCGGACCTTTACTCCCTGGGCGCGGTGCTCTACGAATCGCTCACCGGCCGACCGCCCTTCAGCGGCCCGGTGCACCGGCTGATCGTCGACATCGCCCAGCAGGAGGCGCCGGCGGTCGGCGAGCTCGTTCAGGTGGACGCCGAGCTCGAGCTGCTGGTGTCGAGGTGCCTGGCCAAGGACCCCCGGCGACGGCCGCAGAGCGGCGCCGAGATCGCCGCGGTGCTGCGCGACTGCCTGGTGCGTCTCGGCGGCGACGCCCTCTCCCAGGCGCTGGCCGCGCAGATTCCAGCCCCCGCCAGGCCGCCCTCGCCCTCCATTCTCGGCCGCTCGCCGGAGATCGCCGAGCTGGAGGCGAGCCTGCAGGCGGCGACGCTCGGAGAGTGCCGGCTGGTGCTGATCGACGGCGAGGTCGGGATCGGCAAGACGCGCCTGCTGGAGGAGGCGGGCCGCCTGGCCGAGCAGCGCGGCCTGCGGGTGGTTCGCGGCCGCGTCGCCGACCGCCAGGATGCGCCTCCCTATCAGGCCTTCTGCGAGCTGATTCAAGACTACTTTCGCGGCCACGACTCGGAGATTCGAACTTCTTCGGTGGTCGCCGACTTCTCCGATCTGGCCGGTGAGCTGGTGGCGCGATTTCCCATCTTCGGCGAGATCGAGGCGCTGCGAGACCAGGCCGGCGGCTCCCGCCCGGACGCGCCGCCCGCCGCCGCCTGGGGAGACGGGGCCACCCCGGGCGAAGAGAGCGGCGGTCTCAAGGTCTACGAGCTAATCGCCCGCACCCTGCTGCGCCTGGCGGGCGGCCGTCCGCTCGCGGTGCTGCTCGAGAACCTGCACCACGGCGACGCCTCGATCGCCGCCCTGTCTTACGCCCTGCGGCGGCTCAGCGCCAGCCCGACGCTGGTGGTCTGCACCTACAGGACGGCCGAGGTCGATCGCGGCCACCCGCTCATCCGGCTGCTCGGCGATTTCGGCGACGACTCGAGAACGACCCGCGTGACCTTAGGGCCCCTCGACCGCCAGACCCTGGCGCGCCTCCTCGAGCGCCAGCTGCCGCCCGGGGCGATCAGCGAGCCGCTCGTCGATCGCGTCGAGCGGGTCACCGAGGGCAATCCCCTCTTCGCCATCGAGCTGGTCAAGTCCCTGCGCTCGAGCGACGAGATCCGCCGCGATCGCAGCGGCGTGTGGGTGATCGACGAGGGGGCCGGGCTGGGCAGCGATCCCCTGCCGAGAACCATCCAGCAGGCCATCGAGCGCCATTTGGAGCGCCTTCCCGAAAGCCATCAGCAATATCTCCAGCTGGCGTCGATCCTCGGCCGTAGCTTCGACCTCGGGGACTTGGAGGCCCTGGGAGACGGCGATGCGTTCGACTCCGTCGATCGGCTGACCGACGAGCTGGTGGCCGAAGGCCTTTTGGCCGAGGACAGGCGCTCGCGGGGCGATCGACTCTTTTTCACCAGCGGCCTGGTGCGCGAGGTTCTGGAGCGCCAGATTCCGCGCCGCCGCCGTCGTCGCCTGCACCGCACCCTGGCGCGCATGCTGGAGTCGCGGCTCAAGGGCGGGGAGGCCGATCCGCGGCTGGTGCATCACTGCGCCGAAGGCGATCTGGCGGCGGAGACAGTGCGCTACGGCCTGGCCCTGGCGCGGCGGGCGGAGGCGGCCATCGGTCACGCGGAGGCGATCCGCGCCGCC
>JBCCLG010000853.1:0-2799 GCA_039027015.1 Acidobacteriota bacterium
AAAAAATCGTCGGGCGCAACGGCCACGCCGCGCGCCTCCGCGGGCCGCGCGGGCGGCGAAAGCGGCGGCTGGGCCGCGGCGTCCCGGGGCGCCCCGGCGACGAGAGCGACCAGCGTCCACGCCGCCGCGGCGGTCCCGATACACGCTCGGCCGCGACGGCCGCGAGCTTGTCGACGCCGTGGAGAGGCGGTACCCTCTGCGCAGCCCGGCTCGCCGCCGCGGTGGCCCGCACAGGAGATGACGATGTCCCGATCCAGCCAGTTCAACGCTCGCGTGTGCCTCATCCTGGGTCTCTTTCTACTCATTCCGGCCGCCTCCGCCTCGGCGGCGGAGCATTGGCTGAGCCTCGGCGCTCATTTCTTCAGAACCCTCGACGACCTGGCGGACGACGGGTTCGACGATATCGAGGATGACGGCTACGCCATCGTGCTCGGCTACACCTATAAGCCGCGCGGGCTCTTCTACCTGGCCGGCGAAATCGAGTACTACCCCGACGGCTTCGGCGGCTCGACCGACGGCTCCGTGGTGCCGATCGGCTACGCCGGAATCGGCGGCAGCTGGTACGCCGCGGTCGGCCTCGGCGCCACCTTCTCGGGCGACTTCGACGACAACGTGTCCGACCCCTTCTACCTCGCGCGCCTGGGCAAACGCTTCGACGTGCTGCCGGGTGTGGGGGTGGATATTTACCTGAACTACCGCGCCGACGCCTTCGACGCGCTCGAAGACGCGTCCACCGACACGATCACCCTCGGCGGCGCCGTGCGCTTCAACATCTTCTAGCGCCCTCATCGCGCGCCCTCGGCGGCGAGGCGCAGGTAGTCCTCCACCAGGTCGCGCGGCGGACCGCTGCTCGGCCTCTCGAGGCCCACCAGCGCCGGCCGCACGCGCACCGGCGCCTGGCTCTCGCCCAGCTCCACCGCGAAGAGGTAGGAGCCGGCCTTGAGGCGGTGAGACTGCACCACCCCGCTGCCGAGAATCGCGCCCGAGGCGGCCTCGAGCAGCCGCGCGTTCACCACGTCGGCCTCCGCCCGCACGCCGAGGCCGACGCGCCGCGGGGAAGGAATCTCGACGCGGAAAAAGCGGGTTTCGCCCGGGCCGAGCAGCACGCCCTCGCCGAGGCCCTCGCCGAGGGTCTCGGGAAACTGCAGGCGCGCCTCGAGCCTACCGCCCAGCCCGGCGCCGGCGATCTCCGCGAGGCGCACCACGCTGCGGCCGGCGGGCAGCGCGACCTCGAGACTCAGGCTCTCCGGATGCACGCCAAAAGCCGCTCCGGAGGCCCCAGAGCCCGCCCGCTCGACGCGCACCGCGGCCGGCGAGGGGGCCCTCATGGAGAGCACCGCGGGCCGCTCGAGATCGAGCGCAAAGGCCCTCTCGCTCCCGTCGAGAAGGAGCGAAGCCGGCGGCCGGAGCGGCTCGGGATCCGCCCGCCACGGGAAGCCCCCGGCAGGCCCGGGGCCGGGCGTGATCCACGCCCTCACCAGGCCCGCATCGTGCTCCAGCCGGAGCCCGCCGCCCGCGGCCGGCAGGGCGAGGGGAGAGCCCGTGGCCAGGGAGCCGTCGCCGCCGTAGAGCGTGGCGCGGGCGCCCGTCACGTGCAGAAAGCCGCCGGGCTCGCCGGCGCCGGCCGAGAGCCTCAGGTCAAAAACGCCGCGCCCCGCCATTCTGCGCTCCACGACCACCCCGGGGGCGAGGGACGCCGCGCCTTCAGGGCTCGCCCCGGAGCCGAGGGGCTCGAGGGTCAGGCGACCGCCGCGGCCGCCTTCGTCGATCACCACAACGCCCGCGCCCGAGAGCCGCGTCTCGACGCTCAGGCCCTCGCCGCGGGCCCAAAACAGGCGCTCGCCCCCCACGGAGGCGACCAGGCCGGCCGATAGATTCAGCCGCATCCAGGAAGGAGCGACGGCGATCTCGAGGGACTCGCCGGGACCGACCTCGAATTCCCGAGCGCCGCCGACCGCGGGAGCCTCGCCGGCCTCCCGGGGGCTCGAGCCCGGCGCCGCCGGGTGAGCCGCGATCTCGAGGTCGATTTCGGCGAGCGCGGAGCTCGCCTCGGCCCGCACGCCGAGCATGGCCCGCGAGCCCGACTCGCCGACGCCGCCGAGGCTCGCCGTCAGGGTCACGGACCCGCGCGCCGCCTGGTGGGTCGGGCGATCTCCGAGGTCGAGGGAGATCCGGCCCGCGAGGGATGAAGCCTGGATGAGAAGAGGCTCGGCGGACGCGGCGAGGTCGCACCGCGCCGCGCCCCAGGCGGGCACGATCAGCCGGCGCGCCCCCTTCCCGGGTTCTAAAACCGCCCGCCGCAGGCTCACCCGCCGCGCGCCTCGGGAGGCCAGAAAGAGCGTCTCGCCCGACGCCGCGAAGAGAGCGCCCGCCTCTACCGCCTGGGGACCGCTGGAAGCGGCCGCCGAGAGGGCGAAGGACGGCGCGATTTCTACGTCCCGATCGGCGATCCAGCAGCCGGGGCGATCGAGATCCAGGGCCAGCAGGGCGAGCCCGCCGCCGGCTTCCGGGTTCCCGCCGCCCGCCGCCACGCCGCGCGCGAGCTCCTCCTCACTCCACCGGCGCACGGACGCCCTCGACGCCGTGAGCCGCGCGGCGTTGCCGCGCCGATCGAGGGATTCGAGGCGCAGCTCGAGCCCGCTGCTTTCATCGGGCGCGATCGGCAGCCACAGCGTGCCGCGGCGGCCCTCCCGCCAGGCCACCGTGCGGCCGCCTCGCTCGAGGGCCAGGCGCACGTTTTCCGGAGACTCGAAGTCCACCAGCACCGCGGCGGCGCGCTTCCCCGCCTCCGGACGGCCG
>JBCCLG010000854.1:0-2796 GCA_039027015.1 Acidobacteriota bacterium
CTGGTCGGCGCCGGGGCCGGGGTCGGCCTGCGGCGCTTCTCGGCGCGCCGGGCGGCCGACGGTTGGAAGGTCGAGGAGCGCTGGGCCTCGATTCGCATGAAGCCTTACTTCAACGACTTCGTGATCCACGGCGGCTACGCCTACGGCTTCGACGACTCGATTCTCGCCGCGGTCGATCTCGCCGACGGCAGCCGGGCGTGGAAGGGCGGCCGCTACGGCAACGGACAGCTGCTGCTGCTGGCGGATCAGGACCTGCTGCTGGTGGTCACCGAGCGCGGAGAGCTGGCCCTGGTGGAGGCGAGCCCCGGGGGATTTCGCGAGGTCGCGCTCGTTCAGGGAATCGAAGGCAAGACCTGGAACCACCCGGTGCTGGCGGGCGACGGCGGAAAGATCGTTCTGCTGCGCAACGCCCAGGAGATGGCGGCCTTCCGCCTGTAGCCGGCCGCGGGGGCCGGGTCAGTCGCCGGCCTTGAGCACGTAGCCGACGCCGCGCACGGTGTGGATGAGGGGACTCTCGCCCGCGGCGTCGATCTTGCGCCGCAGGCGGCTGACGTGCACGTCGATCACGTTGGTTTGCGGATCGAAGTGGTAGTCCCAAACCTTCTCGAGCAGCATCGTCCGCGTGATCACCTGTCCGGCGTGTCGCATGAGGAACTCGAGAAGAGCGAACTCGCGGGGCAGCAGCTCGATCACGCGGTCGCCGCGCCGCGCCTCGCGCGAGAGCAGGCTGAGCACCAAATCGCCGGTCCTGAGATCCGTCACCGGCGCCGCCTGGGTGCGGCGCCGGTAAAGAGCCTCGACCCGCGCCAGAAGCTCGCTGAAGGCGAAGGGCTTGGTGAGGTAATCGTCGCCCCCGGCGCGCAGACCCTCGACCCGCTGATCGACCTCGCCGAGAGCGCTGAGGAAGAGCACGGGGGTTTCGTTGCCGGCTCCGCGCAGGGTCTTGACCAGGGCCAGGCCGTCGAGCCCCGGGAGACCGCGATCGACGATCAGAAGATCGTACGGGTCGGCCGCGGCCTGCAGCAAACCTTCACGCCCGTCGCGGCACACGTCCACGGCGTGCCCGCTCTCCCGCAGGCCGGCCTCCACGTAGCCGGAGACCGCGTCGTCGTCTTCGATCAAAAAGATTCGCATACCGCTGCCCGGCGCTTGGGGTGATGAGGGCGCACGCTGGGCACCGAGAGTTTAGAACGCCCGGGTCTTCCTCAACATGACATCTCGTTCATCTTCGCGCGGGAGGCCGGGAGGCGGGCCGGCGGGGCCCGCCCCTCGGCGGCGGGGACTGTGCGCCCGGAAGGGCGCCGGCCACCGACCCTCTACGGGCAGGTGGCGAAGGCTTCGGTATCCGTGATCGCGCTCGCCACGTTGCCGAGCGCATTGGTGTAGACCACCACGTCATCGGTGGTCGTATCCGTGACCTCGATGCGGTACTCCACGTTGGTGGTCGCCGCCGCGAAAACCCAATAGTGGTTGGTGATCGGGCAGCCGTTCAGCACCTTGATCAAGACCTCCCAATTATCCGGCGAGAAGAACCAAAGAAGGCCCGACTCATCGGACACCACCGGCAGATCGACCACCCGCGCCTCGCCGGTGTTGTCGCCGAAGTCGCGCCACGAGCCGCGCACCTGGAAACGCTCCTGGTTGAGGCAGGTGGCGGTCTCGCTCTCGGTGCAGTCCATCTTGAGCAGCTCATCGAGCTGCGGGGCGCTGCCGCTCAGCTGGATCGAGGGATCGCTCGTCGAGACGACGCGCACCCGCGGCGCCTCGGACTGCGACGTCTCGGACTGCGACACCTCGGACTGCGGCATCTCGAACTCAAAGGCCTCGGGCTGCGACACCTCGGACTGCGACACCTCGGACTGCGACACCTCGGACTGCGAAGTCTCGGACGGCGGCGCGGAGGCTCCCGCGCTGCACACCGGCAGCGCCTCGGTGTCGACGATTGCCGGCGCGGACTCGCCCAGCTCGTTGCGATGCACGCTGGTGGCGCCGGTCACCGTGTCGGTCACCACCAGAGTGAACTCCACGTTGGTGGTCGCCGCCGCGAAAACCCAGAAGTGGTTGGTGATCGCACAGCCGTCGAGCACCTTGACCAGCATCTCCCAATTGTCGGCGCCGAAGAACCAGAAGACCCCGGAGTCCGTGGCGGGAATCGGCACCCTCGAGCCCGGACCGGTTCGATCCTCAAAGTCGCGCCAGCTCACCTGGACCCTGAAGCGGCCCTCGTTGAGGCAGAAGGTGGTCGCGTCCTCCACGCAGGCTTCGGGGCTGCCCGGGAAGGTGCGGCCGGAGACGGTGACGAAGGTCGAGTCGCCCTGGGGGGCGCCCGCCGCCCGGACCCTGAACTGATAGAGGGTGTCGGGCTGCAGGCCGCTCAGGGTCACCTCGGTGGCGTCGGGGCCGGTGACCGCCGCGGGCACGAAGGCGCCGAAGGCCGAAGCCTCGACCTCGAAGCCGGTCTCGCCCGTGGTGACGTCGGTCCAGGTGAGGCGCGCCTCGGTGGCCGAGAGGATCGACACCGCCAAGTCGCGCGGCGGCGGCGCACCGGGCACCTGCACCGCGGCGACGTTGGAATAGTCGGAGAAGCCGGCGCCGTTGCGCGCCCGCACCCTGTAGGAGGCGCTCGACGCCGACGGAGCGTCCGAATCCTGGAAGCTCCTGGCGTTGGCGCTTAAGGCGCCGATCTGGCCGAAGCCGCCGCCGTTGAGGCTGCGCTCCACCAGATATTGGGTTTCGTTGGTGGCGTTGTCCACCCACGAGAGGTTGACCGTCCCGACGCCGGCCGGCGAGGCGCTC
>JBCCLG010000855.1:0-2794 GCA_039027015.1 Acidobacteriota bacterium
CGACAGGGATCGTCTCGGCGATCCGCGAGAACGGGCTCGACTCGGTGGTGGCCGGCCCTCTCCTTCAGATCTCGGCGCCGATTTCTCCGGGCTCGAGCGGTTCGCCGGTCATGAACCGCCGCGGCGAGGTGTTGGGCGTGGCCGTGGCGGTTCACCGCACGGGGCAGAATCTCAACTTCGCCGTGCCGACGCCGCTCCTGCAGGCCCTGCTTCAAACGGTTGACTCCGCCGGCTCGCCCGTACGGGTCATCGGGGGCGGCGGAGGCCGAAGGCTGGCCGCCGATCTCGGCGGGGCGCCTCTGGCGGTCAACCTGCTGGTTTCGGCCCTCTTCTTCGCCGCCGTCGTCTTCGCGCTGCGCAAGCTGCGATAGGAAAGGCGAGACGCCCGGCCGGCGGACGTCTCGGCTCAGATCAGCTCAGCTCAGTAGGCGTTATGCCAAAGGCCCGAGCGTACCGTCATCCACAGGATGCGCAGGTCGAGCACCAGCGACCAATTCTGGATGTAGTAGAGGTCGTACTCGATGCGCTTCTTGATCGACGTATTGCCTCTCCAGCCGTGCACCTGGGCCCAGCCGGTGATCCCAGCCTTGACCCGATGCCGGAGCATATAGTCCGGAATCTTGTGCTTGAACTCGTGGACGAAGGTCGGCCGCTCGGGGCGCGGGCCGATGATCGACATCTCGCCCTTGAGCACGTTCCACAGCTGAGGGAGCTCGTCGATCGACCACTGGCGCATAAAGCTTCCGAGACCGGTTCGTCGGCTATCGCCGCGGATCGCCCAGACCGGGCCGGTGGTCGACTCGGCGTCCACTCGCATGGAGCGGAACTTCCAGATCATGAAGGACTTGCCGTCGAGGCCCATGCGCTCCTGCTTATAGAAGATCGGGCCGCGGTCTTCCCACCAGATGAGGAAGGCTACGAGGGGGAAGAACGGGGAGAGGGCAAGGAGTCCAGCGGTCGCGATGGCGATGTCCATGGCGCGCTTGGCGAGGCTCGACCAGCCCTGAAGCGGCACCCTCGAGAGATTGATCACCGGGGTGCCGTCGAGATCTTCGAGGCTCGCGGTCAGCGTGGCGTACTGCAGGACGTCGGGGACCAGCTTGACCTCGACGCAGTGCTGGCTGATGCGCTCGAGGACCCTCAGCATTTTGCGGTGGGCTTCAAGGGGCAGCGCGACGTAAACCTGATCGACCGTGTGGCGATCGAGCACCTGCTCGGCTTCGCGCAGGGTTCCGAGCACCGGGACGCCGAGAAAGGAACGAGACGCTTTTCCCGGGTCGTCATCGAGAAAGCCCACAACCTCAAAGCCGAGCTCCAGGTGCGCCTGCAGCTTGGCGACGATCCCTTTGCCGAGGTTGCCCGCGCCGATGATCAGGATTCGCTGCAGGTTGTGTCCTGCGAGTCGCCGCTTCTGCAGAAACATGCGAATTGAAACCCGCGAGGCGAGAACCAGCGCGAGATCCACGATCACGAAGATGCCGATGAAGGCACGGCTGTAGGTGAACGGGCGATCGCTGTCCGCCGAGATGGTCGGCCGGTACCAGGCCTGAATCGCTGAGATGAGGAAGGTCGCGAAGAAAACCGCGAGCATCAGCGTCAGGGCTTCGTCAACCCGGCTGCGGTTGCGGCGTCCCTGATAGAGGCCGTGGAAGTAGAAGACGATGGGCCACAGGATGAGGACCATCGGAAGCAGGTCGAGGTAGCGAGAGAAATCCGGGATGCCCTTGGTGAGGGGCGGGATTTCCAGCTCGAAGCGGAGGAGCCAGGCGAGGAAGAAAGCGGCCAGGGTGGCCAGCAAATCGCCGACTAGGTAAAGCAGTGCGTTACTGCGCTTTTGCTTGCGGATCATCTCCTCTCCGTACGTCGAGTCAGCGGGTCTGGTCCCGCGAGGCGATTTGATGCGCGATCGACGACTTCAGGCTGTGGGCGAAATGCGCAAGGGAGAAGGATCGGGCTCTGTCTGTAAGTTTCAAGGCATTGAATCGAATCTTCAGAAATTTGTCAATTGCGCGGTGGATGGGCTCGGTGCCGGCGCCTTCGTACAGCACCCCATGCTCGCCGTCGACCACGATATCCCTGATGCCTCCTTGCCCGATGGCCACCACCGGGGTGCCGCTGGCCAAGGCCTCCACCGAGGCGATTCCGAAATCCTCAACGCCAGGCTGCAAGAAGAGTTGCGCTCGTCGGTACAGCCCGCGGAGGAGCGGGTCGTCAACGCGGCCCAGCAGGCGGGCGTGGCGCCCGCAAAGCCGGCGAAGAGCGTTCTGCTCAGGCCCGGTTCCCACCACCAGCAGCGTCATGCCGCGTTCCTCGCACGTCTTGATGGCGAGATCCAATTTTTTGTACGGCACCAGGGCGGAGACGGCGAGTGCGAAGGGGCCCGGAATATCGAGCCGGTCCAAATATGCTTGAGCGACATCGGGGTCATTGTCGGACAGATGGCCTTCGCTGTCCAGCTCTTTGCCGCTCGCGTCCGCCGAGACGCCAGCTCGCGCGGCGTCCTCGGGTCTGGCGTCCTCGGGTCTGAAGTCATCGACGGCCACCGGCGGCGCCAGAACCTCGGACGAGCGGCCGTAGTAGCGCCTGATCCTTTGCGCGACCCAGCTCGAGTTTGCCCAGAAGTGGTCGACTCGGTGACTGCTCACGGCGTCCCAGCGCCGGAGGCGGCTGAGCATGAGAGCACCTGGTGCATCACGTCGCGGTAGCTGCGCGATCCGGCCCGCTGGTCCTCCGGCAGGCGGGCGATCAGCTCCTCGACCCTGTCGATCGCCTCCTCGATTCGCCCGTCGAAGGA
>JBCCLG010000856.1:0-2793 GCA_039027015.1 Acidobacteriota bacterium
AGCTGCGGCGTCTCACGCATCGTCCGCGTCGTCCTCCGGCTTGACGTCGAGACTGGCCAGCAGGCTGTGCATATGCTCCTGGTGCTCGGCGCCGCGGTCCAGCTCGAAGCGCAGCTCGGGCACGGTGCGCAGGCGCACCCTCGAGGCCAGCTGGCTGCGGATGTAGCCGCGCGCCCGGTGCAGGCCTTCGATGCAGCGCTCGCGCTCCTCGTCGCTGCCGAGCACCGAAACCAGAACGCGGGCGTAGCTCAGGTCGCGGCTGACCTCGAGCTTGGAGACCGTGGCCAGGCGCACCCGGGGATCCTTGACGCCGGTCATGAGGATCGAGGCCAGCTCGCCCTGAAGCATGTCGGCGACGCGCTGTTGACGTTGAGACATTGAAATCCTTGCCCTTCTCAGGCCACGTCCATCAGCTCGGGATCCCACCCGAGGAGCATGGCGTCACCCTGGAGATCGATCAGATCTCTGATGGTGTCGAAAAGGCGGCGTGCCTCGCCCTCGGTCTTGGCGACCAGGGCGATGGCGATCTCGGCGCGCTGGTGCTTGTCGTGGTGGTCGCTCTCGATGATCGAGACCTTGCAGCGCTGGTGAATCTTTTCAACCAGGCTCTTCACGACTTTTCGCTTGTTCTTCAGGCTGCCCGCGTGCGGCAGGTGCAGCTCGAAGACCGACAGTCCGACAATCATGGCGTACTCGCGACGGTACAGCGGCCAGCCGGAGCCGGCCGAGACCCAGTTATTTTGTGGGGCGCGCCGCGCGGCGCGCCCGAATGAGGAGGATATCTAAAAACGTTCGGTGGCTTAGCTCAGAGGGTCGCGGCGACTTCCTCGCGGATAAAGGCCTCGATGTTGTCGCCGGGCTTCACGTCCTGGTAGCCCTCGAGACCGATGCCGCAGTCGAAGCCTTGGCGCACCTCGGAGGCGTCGTCCTTGAAGCGGCGCAGGGAGGCGAGCTTGCCTTCCCAAATCACCACGTTGTCGCGCAGCAGGCGGGCGCCGGCGTTGCGGGGGATGACGCCGTCGATCACGTGGCAGCCCGCGACCACGCCGATCTTCGGGACCTTGAAGGTCTCGCGCACCTCGGCGGTGCCGCGCTGCACCTCGCGAACCACCGGCTCGAGCAGGCCGGCCATGGCCAGCTTGATCTCGTCGAGCAGCTCGTAGATCACCGTGTGCAGGCGGATGTCGATCTCCTCCTGCTCGGCGAGCTGGGAGGCGTTGCGCTCCGGGCGGACGTTGAAGCCCACGATCACGGCGTTGGAGGCCGAGGCGAAGAGCACGTCGTTGGTGGTGATGGCGCCGACCGCGGCGCGGATCACGTTGAGCTCCACCTTCTCGGTGGACAGCTTGCTCATCGTGTCCTTGAGCACCTCGACGGAGCCGTGAACGTCGGCCTTGATGACCACCGGCAGAACCTTGACCTCTTCGCGGCCCAGATGCTCGAAGAGGTTCTCGAGGGAGACGCGCCCGGCCTTGGGCGCCAGCTCTTTCTGGCGATCCTCGATCTGGCGGGTCTGGGCGATCTCGCGCACCCGCGCCTCGTCGTCATAGACCTGCAGCAGGTCGCCCGAGGAAGGCAGATCGTCGAAGCCGGTGATCTCCACCGCCGTCGCCGGTCCGCTCTCCTTGAGGCGCGTGCCGCGGTCGTCCGTCATGGTGCGCACGCGGCCCCAGGTGGAGCCAGCGACGAAGGTGTCGCTCTTGTGCAGAGTGCCGTCCTGAATGACGACGGTCGCCACCACGCCTCGGCCTACGTCCTTGCGTGCTTCGAGCACGATGCCGCGGGCCGGTAGAGACGGGGCGGCCTTCAGCTCGAGGATGTCCGCGGTCAGGAGCACCATCTCAAGAAGGTTTTTGATGCCTTCGCCCTTGAGCGCCGAAACCGGCACCGAGACCACGTCGCCGCCCCAGTCTTCGACCAGCAGCTCGTTGTCCGAAAGCTCCTTGCGCACGCGGTCCAGGTTGGCGTTGGGTTTATCGATCTTGTTCATCGCCACCAGGAGCGGCACGTCGGCAGCCCGCGCGTGGTCGATGGCCTCGATGGTCTGGGGCATCACGCCGTCGTCGGCGCCGACCACCAGAATCACGATGTCGGTCACCTTGGCGCCGCGGGCGCGCATCATGGTGAAGGCTTCGTGACCGGGGGTGTCCAAGAAGACGATGCGGCGGCCCTGGATTTCGACGTGGTACGCGCCGATGCCCTGGGTGATGCCGCCGGCCTCGCCGCTGGCCACGTTGGTCTCGCGGATCGAGTCGAGCAGGGTGGTCTTACCGTGGTCGACGTGGCCCATCACCGTCACAACCGGCGCGCGGGTCTCGCGGTCGGCGTCGTCGGTCACCTCCTCGTGCTGCAGCTGGACCTCCTCCTCGAAGGACACCTGCATGACGTCGATGCCGAGGTCGGCGCCCAGCTCCTGGGCGGTCTCGATATCGAGGGTGTGGTTGATGGTCGCCATGATGCCGCGGGAGAAAAGGGCCTTGATCAGGTCCTTTGACTTGACGCCGAGCTTCTCGGCGAACTCGCGCACGGTGAGCCCTTCGCTGACCGTGACGGTGCCCTCGACGTTGTCGATCTTCATCTGCAGCTCGTCGACCGCGCCTCCCTGGGTGGCCAGCTCCTCGCGGCGCTGGGCGCGGCGATGGCCGCGCGCCGAAGAGGCCTTCTTCTGCGGCACGGGAACCGACGGACGGGCCGGCGGCCTGGCGAACGCCGTGGACGAGCGGCCCCCCGGGCCGCGTCCTCTGCCCCGGCCGCGCCCGCGCGGCGGGCTCTTGGGGGTGAGATCGGGGCTCG
>JBCCLG010000857.1:0-2792 GCA_039027015.1 Acidobacteriota bacterium
CTCCTCGATGCCCGTGGCCACGGTGAGGATGTTGGGGTCGAAAATGATGTCGCTCGGGTTCCAGCCCAGCTCCTCGACCAGGATGCGGTACGCCCGCTGGCAGATCTCGACCTTGCGGTCGGCGGTCACCGCCTGTCCCTCTTCGTCAAAGGCCATGACCACGGCGCCGGCGCCGTAGCGGCGCAGGATGGTCGCGTGCCGGCGGAACTCCTCTTCGCCTTCCTTGAGCGAGATCGAGTTGGCGATCGCCTTGCCCTGGAGGCATTTGAGCCCCGCCTCGAGCACCGAGAATTTGGAGCTGTCGACCATGATCGGCAGCCTCGCCACCTCGGGCTCCGAGGACACCAGGTTGAGGAAGGAGACCATCTCGGCCTCCGAATCGAGCAGGCCCTCATCCATGTTGACGTCGAGGATGTTGGCGCCGCCGCGCACCTGGTCGAGGGCGACGGCGAGGGCCTTCTCGTGGTTGCCCTTCTTGATCAGCCTGGCGAAGCGCCGCGAACCGGTGACGTTGGTGCGCTCGCCGATCATGGTGAAGTTGGCGTCCGGGCGCAGGGTCAGGGGCTCGAGGCCGCTGAACTGGGTGTACGGAGAGGTCTCGGGAACGGGCCTCGGCTCGATGTCTTCGAGGGCGTCGGCGAGGGCCCGAATGTGTTCGGGAGTGGTGCCGCAGCAGCCGCCGGCGACGTTGAGCCAGCCGTTTTCGGCATACTCGCGCAGCACCCCCGCCAGGGATTCGGGGGTCTCGTCGTAGCCGCCGAAGGCGTTGGGCAGGCCGGCGTTCGGGTAGCAGCTGACGAAGGCCGAGGCTTTGTTGGACAGCTCCTCGAGAAACGGGCGCAAATCCTTCGCTCCGAGAGCGCAGTTGAGGCCCACCGAGATCGGCGAAGCGTGGGCGACGGAAATCCAAGCCGCCTCGACGGTCTGACCGGAGAGAGTCCGGCCGCTTTTATCGGTCACGGTAATCGACAGCATCACCGGCCAAAGCCGCCCGGACACCTCAAAGACCTCCTCGAAGGCCGTGACCGTCGCCTTGAGATTCAGGGTATCGATCGAGGTTTCTGCCAGCAGCACGTGGGCCCCGCCGTCGAGCAGGCCGCGGGCCTGCTCCTTGAAGGCGTCCTTGAGCTGATCGAAGGTCACGGCGCGGTACTCGGGACGGTTGACGTCGGGCGAGATCGACAGCGTGCGATTGGTCGGCCCCACCGAGCCGAGCACGAAGCGCGGCCTGTCCGGCGTCAGGGCCGTGTAGGCGTCCGTGGCGCGACGGGCCAGCCGCGCTCCCTCGTAGTTCAGATCGTAGACGGCGGCTTCGAGACCGTAATCCTCCTGGGAGATCACCTGCGAGCTGAAGGTGTTGGTCTCGACCAGGTCGGCGCCGGCCTCGAGGAAGTCGCGGTGGATTTGCTCGATGAGATCCGGCTGGGTCAGGCAGAGGATGTCGTTATTCCCCTTCTGGTCCATCGGATGGTCGGCGAAGCGCTCGCCGCGGAAGTCTTCCTCGCTGAGCTTGCTGGCCTGAATCATGGTGCCCATGGCGCCGTCCATGATGAGGATTCGCTTTGCGAGAAGGCTACGCAGCTCTTGCTCGACCTCGGGCGGGGCGTGGTGAGTCTCGATATCGGTCATGGGGCCTCCGGGGGGTCGGCGGCCGGGCGAGGCCGGCAGGCCGTTCATCGGTCGAGGCCGAAAGGGCCTCTAATCCCGTCGACGATGCTACTGGAGTGGATAGAAATTCGCTCGTGTGCGAGGGCACCGCGGTGCTGAAATCGATGTTGCCACAGGCGCCGCGGGGGATGTGTCTCGTTTCGGTCACGGGCGGCTTCTCGGATATCGGCGGCAAAGGGCGCCGTGGATTCATCGATTTCCGGTTTCCCAGCGCCGCGGCGAGCTTGGGTGCACGCCGCAACTTTCGATATTCTTGAAACTCCAATTCCCTCTACAGCATTCCAGCACTCCGATCGCTCTCGATATTCGCCGTTCCCCGATCCTGGAGAAAGATATGAACTCTGCACCGATTACCTCGATTCCAGCGGCCTCGGACTTTCAAGGCTGCGAAGAGTTGGTACGACGCCTCGACCACGCCGTGAGCCTCGGTTCCGTCGAGGAGATCACCGCCGGCGTCAAAGAAACGCTGACGGACCTCTTGACCGACCAGGTGGTGTGCCTGCCGCTCGAGACCCTCGCGCCCGAGGGAAACTCCTACGCCCGACGGCTGCTCTACCGCAGCGAAGAATACGGCTACGTGGTCATCGCCATGGTGTGGGGCGTGGAGCAGGGAACCCCGCTCCACGACCACGACGGCGTCTGGTGCGTCGAAGGGGTGCTCCAGGGCGAGATCGAAGTCACGCGCTACGAAGCCCTCGGCCAGGAAGGCGAGCGCTGGAACTTCCGCCAGGACGACACCATCGCCGCCCATATCGGCGAGTCGGGAACGCTGATTCCGCCCTTCGATTACCACACCATCGCCAACCGCCTCGACGATAAAACGGCGGTCACCATCCACGTTTACGGCCGCGAGCTCGAGCAGGCGAGCATTTTCGAGCCCGAAGGCCAAGGCTGGTACCGGCGCGTCGTGCGCCAGCTCAGCTACAATTAAGCGTCTGTGGGCGGAGCCGGCGGCTCCGCCCTCACCCGGCCGGTTTCGGCCTAGCCCTTTCACCTTTAGTTTTTTCTCACAACGAACCCTTCGCCGATCGGCGGCCCCAGCGGGCCCGCGGACGTTGCGTGAGCGCACCGGGCAGGCTAATATCTACCCCGGCTTGGAACGGTTGCCCATTCTGAATTTTCAA
>JBCCLG010000858.1:0-2780 GCA_039027015.1 Acidobacteriota bacterium
CCCCGCCGCCGCCCGGCGGGCCGGCGCTCTCTCCGGAGGCCGCGGGCCCGGCGGAGGCGGGTCCCCTGGCGGCCACGTCAAAGGCGACCGCGGGGCTCTCCTCGCCGCCGTCGCCTGCCGCTGCGGCGGCCGAAGATTCCGGAGGCGGCCCGGCGGCTGCCCCGGTCGCCGGCGCGCCAAGATTCTCGGTTGCCGACCCGCCGAGCTCCTGGGGCGCAGGCGCCTCGAGATTCTGAGGCGCAGGCGTCTCGAGATCCTGGGGCGCAGGCGCGCTGAGCCCCTGGGGAGCTGACGCGCTGAGCCCTCCGGCCGCCGAGGTCCCAAGGTCCGAGGTCCCCGGCTCTGAAGTCCCGGGCTCAGGGGTCTCCAGCTCTGACGTCCCCGCCTCTCCGAGTCCCGCGGCCGGCGTCGGTGCCTTCTCGCTCGGCTCGAGCCTCTCCGCGTTTGGCGCCGCTCCCGGCGCCGCGGCCTCGGGGCTCTCGGCGCTCGGCCGGCCCGCGGGCGTCTGGCTCAGGTAGCCGGCCAGCGCCGCGCCACCGACGAGGAGCGCGCACAGCACGAGGATCCACCGGCGACCGCTCGCGCGCCTGCGGCCGGTCCGCAAAGGCTCGATCTCCGCCGCCGCGGGCGCGCCCGCGGCGGTTCGAGTGCCTTCGGGCGAGCGCGCTCGCGGCCCAGGAGCCGCGGCGGCGGTGTCCGCCGGGTCGCGGTATTTTGCCTCCAGCAGCTCGAAGTACGAGCGGTAGCGCGGCCCTTCGTCGGCCGGCTCGGGAGGCTTGGGGGATCGGTTCGAGGGCGCCATGCTCCACGCATTGTACGCCGGCATCCTGAGGGTCAGGGAAGTGCGGCAACGGTGGTACGATTCGGCTATCCCAGCCCCAGCTCGTCTTCACCACAACGACATCCCTTCGCGCAGGCGGAGGAGTCTCCAGGAGGAGCGTCCGTGTCACAGATCAAAAACCCTAAGTACCAGATCTACACCGGCAAAAACGGCAAGTTCTACTTCCGCCTGAACGCCAAGAACGGTCAGCCCGTCCTCTCGAGTCAAGGCTATGCCGATAAGAAAGGCTGCAAGAACGGCATCGAGTCGGTGCGCAAGAACGGCCCTCTCCAGGAACGCTACGAGCTGAAGACGGCCACCAACGGCAAGTTCTTCTTCAACCTGCTGGCCGGCAATAAGCAGATCATCGGCTCGAGCCAGATGTACGCCTCGCAGGCTGCGCGCAGCAAGGGCATTGCCTCGATTCAGGCCAACTGCGACTCGCACGTCGAAGACCAGACGCTGAGCGCCTGAGCGCCGCCGCATCGACGAGAGTCTTCGGGTGTCGGCGAGCTGCCGGAATGGGCGGCTCGCCGGCCGCCCGGCCGCGCCCGCTGAGGGCCAAATATGACAGAGTCGCCTCCCAACAAAAACGAGCCGCGAGAGCCCCGCCATCGCGCTCTTCACGAGGAGACCGTCCATGCCTCTCGTCACCATCGCTTACGGCTCGATCCTGATAGTGATCGGAGCTCTCGGATACTTCGGCACCGGTGCCCAGAGCGCCACGGCGCTGATTCCAGCCTTCATCGGAGTGCCGGTGGTGATCGCCGGTGTTCTGGCGCGTAACGAACGTTTTCTGAAGCACGCCATGCACGGCGCGGCCACCCTGGCGCTGCTCGGCACCCTCGGGACCCTGTCTTCCATCCCCAAGCTCTTCACCCTGCTTTCCGGGGGCGAAGTCGCTCGGCCGGCGGCGGTCTATTCGCAGTCGACCTTCGCCGTTCTCTCGATCATTTTCCTCGTGCTTTGCGTGCGCTCCTTCATCGCCGCCCGCAAGGCGCGGGAAGCGGCCGCCGCGGGCTAGCGGCGGCGTGCCGGTTCAGGCGGGCACGTTGTCGCCGATACATGCGGCGACTGCCTGCTTGAGCTCCGGCAGCCGGAACGGCTTGCGCAGCACCCCGGCCACCGCGTTGTCGGCGTAGAGCCGGTCCGCAAGCTCCTCGGCGCTGCGCCCGCTCGAGAGCAGCACCGGAATCTGCGAGCCTCGCTCGCTCAGCTGATCGAGCACCTGATCTCCCGTCATGTCGGGCAGGCCCAGATCCAGCACGATGAGCTGGATCGCCGGGCCGTGCGCGAGGGTGGCCAAGGCGTCGTGGCCGTTGACCTCGCTCAAAACCTCGTATCCGAGCCTCTGGAGCATGCGCTCCAGGACCATCCGCACGCCGGGCTCGTCGTCGACGATGAGGATGGTGGCTCCTGTGTCCGCTTCCATGGGTCGATCTCCCTCGGGACGCCCTCGACCGCGCGATCGCCTGGAGCGCCAGGGTCTGAGCGCCAGGGTCTCGGGTCGCTGCGTCTTCGTATCGTCTGATTCGTCAATGGAAGGTCCATTGTAGCGCGCCGCACCGAGTCTCGGAGTCGATGCCGCCTGCCGGTTCACCGAATCCGCGGCCCGGCGCTGCCGGGTCGCCCGCCGTGCCTCGATCCGCTATCTTCAGGCTATGAACGGCGAAGAACGAGAGATTCTCGACGGCGTCGCCGAACGCTGGCGGCGCGCCCGGCGGGTCGTGGTGCTGACCGGCGCAGGCCTCTCGACCGCCTCGGGCATCCCCGACTTTCGCTCTGCCGGCGGGCGGTGGTCGACCTATCAGCCGGTGACCCTCCAGGAGTTCGAGGCGAGCCACGCCTCGCGCCTCGAGTACTGGCGCTATAAGCACGAGACCTGGAGCGTGATGAGCCGGGCGGAGCCGAATCCGGGGCATCGCGCTCTCGCGGACCTAGCCGCCGCCGAGCGCGTGGA
>JBCCLG010000859.1:0-2780 GCA_039027015.1 Acidobacteriota bacterium
CCCCGCCATGCTGGTCGGCTGGGATTTCGACCAGGACGGCTCCTACCACCCCTTCGACGCCGACGACGTGGCCGTTATAGACGGCTCGGGCACAGACTCGGCGGCCCGCGCCTTCCGCCTCGGGCCGCGCAACGATCGCCTGGAGTTCGCCCACTTCGTGGTGCGAGGCCACGGCTCCTCCCTGCCCGACGCGCGCGACAGCGGCTTTCTCGAATTCGGACCCGACCAGGGCGAGCTGCAGCACGTCTATCTGCACGACCTGCACCTCATAGACATCAACACGGCGCGGGAAACCTCCTCCGAGGTCTCGACCTTCGACTTCTTCCTCGGCAAGACGCGGCTACGCTGGCTGTGGGTCGACAACGTGTGGGCGCCGAGGGTCGGCGGCTGGTTCGCGCGCGGAGCCGCTGCCGATCAGGGGCCGGACTCCGGACCCTACCGCTTTCAAAACGTCACCTTCACGGCCCGCGGCTGCGACTTCGACGACTGCGGCAACCGCGCGGCCTTCGCCGGCTTTCACCTGTGGGGCTACGTTTCGGGCCTCGAGATCCTCGACGGCTATTTCAGCGCCGGCGTCGCCGACTGGCAGCCCAAACCCAAGGGCGGTCCGACGGGCGCGCGCTTCGCCCTCACCGCCCAATGCTCCCAGGACTGGACGATCCGCAACAACCGCATCGTCGACTTCAAAAACGCCCTGCGCGTGCAGGGATGGGCCGACCGCTACTGCGACGGCCCCAGCGCCCGCCCGGTGGATCGGGTGCTCTTTGAGGGCAACCAGGTGCTCAACGGTTACGAGCCCTGGACCTCCGGCGATATGGCGATCTTCGTCAGCGAGGGCGGCGACGACCCCGGCGAAGAGGTCGGCGACCTGACCCTGGCGCACAATCTTCTGGCCTCGCCCGCGGGCTGGGAGGCCTGCGTGTGGATCCATGCCGGCAGCGACGCCCACCCGCCGAGCGGGGTGCTGCGGGTGGCGCACAACACCTGCGTCACCGATATCGACTACCACGGCGCCTTCGTGCTCGGCGACACCGCCGGCCGCCTGGCCAAATTTCCTCACCGGCGACTCGAGATCGTCGGCAATATCGTCTCCGGCCTCGGCACCGACGATCTCAACGTGCGCATGACCTACCGGCCTCAGGAGCTGGTGCTCGACCACAACCGCTACGACCCGGCGGGCGCCTTCCTGATGCTCGAGGATCGGCTCGCCGAGCTGGAGGCCTTCCAGGAAGCCACCGGCGCCGACGCCTCCTCCGCCGCCTGCCTGCCGAGCTTCGTCGATTTCGAGAACGGCGACTACCGCCTGCAGGCCGAGGACTCCTGCGCCCGCGGCGCCGTTCCCGCGCCCCCAGCGGGCCTCGCGGCGCGCGATCTGCTGGGGGCTCCGCGCCCTCCGGCCGGGCCGTGGGACGTGGGCGCGTACCAGTCGACATCCGGCTCCTCGCCGCCAGACTCCCCGGCCTCAGACTCCTCCGACTGACCGCGGCCTCGGAGCCCTGCGCCTCCGGCCAGCGGCCGCGGCTGCTGCTGCTAGAGTGCGCCCTCATCCAGCGCTCGCAATCACCCACCCCGGAGAGAGAAAGATATGGAAACGCTTGAAGTCGGCAGCGCGCTCGTGGCCCTGTGCCGCGAAGGAAAATACCTCGAGGCGATCGACACCTACTACGCCGACGACATCGTCAGCATCGAGGGCGCAACCCAAGGCGACCAGCCGGCGCGTCTCGAAGGAGTGGCCGCGATCAGGGGCAAGAACGAGTGGTGGGAGGCCAATCATGAGGTGCATGAGGTCACCGTCGAGGGGCCCTTCTGCGCCGAGGGCTACGACACCTTCGGCCTGCACTTCTTCCTCGACATCACCCCCAAGGGCGGCGAGCGCCTGAAGATGTCGGAGGTCGCCCTCTACCGGGTGAGCGGCGGCAAGATCGTCGAGGAACGCTTCCTTTACAACATGGCCGGCTGACGGCCCGCCTGGGCGGCCCGCGAACGCTAGCGGAGATAAAATGCCGCCATGGGATTCGGGGGTTTTGCTTTGCGACGGGGAGGCCTCAAGGCGGCGCTCGCGGCCGCCTGCCTCCTGGGCGCCTGCGCCGAGAAGCCCGTTCCGCAGCCGGCGGCCCGGCCCGCGCCCGTCGAGCGGCAGGCTCGGCCACTCCTGCTGGTCACCCTCGACACCACCCGCGCCGACTTTCTCCAGCCCTACGGCGCCGACCACGTCGCCACGCCGACCCTCCTGCGCCTGGCGCGGGAGGGCGTGCTCTTCGAGCAGACGCTGGCCGTAGCGCCGATCACCCTGGTCGCCCACACCAGCCTGCTCACCGGGCTCTATCCGCCTCGCCACGGGGTGCGCAACAACGGCATCCATCGCGCCGACCCGTCCCTCGAGACGCTGCCCGAGACCCTGGGCCGCGCCGGCTACCGCAGCGCCGCCTTCGTCTCCGCCTCGGTGCTCGAAAAACGCTACGGCCTCGACCAAGGCTTCGAGCACTACGACGACGATCTCTCCACCGGCACCGACCGCCGGCCTCGCGTGGTGCCCGACCGGCCAGCCACCGCCACCGTCAACGCGGCCCTCCAGTGGCTCGAGCAGGCCGGCGACGCCGACCGCTTCTTCCTGTGGGTGCACTTCTACGATCCCCACGCCGCCTACACGCCGCCCGCGCCCTACCGCGACCGCTACCGCGACGACCTCCCCGCCGGCGAGATCGCCTACATGGACGCGGAGCTGGGCAGGCTGCTCGAGCACCCCTCCCTCGCCGACGCCGCGGTCGCGGTGATCGGCG
>JBCCLG010000860.1:0-2769 GCA_039027015.1 Acidobacteriota bacterium
AACGCGTGCCCTCGAGCCTAGCGGAACCCTGGTCCTGCCCGCTCGAGACTGCACGATCAACACCTAAGCGTTCCCCGAGCGGCTCAGCCCGGATGTGCCCGCGTCCCCTTCACCACCGCCGCGGGGCTCCTCGAGTCTCTTCCGGCCCGCGTCTCCTCCGGCTCGAGTCCCCCGCTAGCCGCGCCTCTTCACCATCAAAAAGAGCGCCGCGAGCGCCAGGGCCCCGGTCATCGAGATCAGTCCCAGCGGCGAGAGCGAAGGCACCGAGATCGGCTCGCTACCGATCACAAAGGTCGGCCCCTCCGTCTCCAAGCGGTACCCAGGGAACGAAAGAGCGTGCTGAAAGGTGTAGATCCCGTCGGGGACCGGCCCTTCGAAGCACTCCAGCCCCTGGATATCCCAGTCGATCTCCCTCACCTTGCACTCGCCCGGCTGCCAGATCATCGAAACGACGGCCGTAATGCAGCCCCTCCCACACTCGTCGAACACTTCGCCCTGCTCATCGAGCAAGTAGTAGAAGTCATGGCAGCAGGGGCAGTTGTACCGCTGATCGATCACTTCGTCGGTGGGGTTGCATTGAGTCACCGTGGTGGTCACCCGCTCACCCGACGCCAAGGACGTGCGCTCCATCGTGACCTCGACCTCGATATCCGTGATGTCAGCGGCGAAAAGCGGGAGCGCGGCGGAGGACGCGAGAAGGAAGAACCAGGCGATGGATCGACGGACCATGGGCGTTGACCTCGAGTCGTTAATGTCGCAGGAACATATATTGACCGACTATTCGTGTCAAGGATTCCTGCGATTGGCCCAGTGAATCGGTAGATTTTTGCCGACAAAGCCTGTGCGGAGCCGGAACGATCGCCGGGACCTCCCCGTACCTGGACCCTCACGCTGGGACCAGCCCAAGCGGGCCGAGTCGCTTTAAACTCGCGCCATGGAACAACACAACGGAGTCCAGCTGCGCTGGGAATCGGACCTGCGCTTTTCCGGCCGGGTCGACCAGGCCCCCATCGTTCTCGACGGCTCGTCCGGCGACGCCCTCTCCCCTATGCAGGCGGTGATGGCCGGCCTCGCCGGCTGCATGGCCATCGACCTCGTCCACATTCTCGAGAAAGGGCGCCAACCCCTCGAGAAGCTCGAGACCACCCTCACCGGCGAACGCGCCGCGTCGCCCCCGCGGCGCTTCACGGCCTTCCGGCTGCACTTCAAGGTGACGGGCGATATCGCCGACGATCGCGTGCAGCGGGCGATCGACCTCTCGAGGGAAACCTACTGCTCGGTGTGGCACACGCTGCGGCAGGACATCGAGCTAGAGATCACCTTCGAGGTTCACAGGCTTTCGTGAGTCGAAGCCCGCCCAGCGCTCTGGAGCGCGAGCGGGCTTCAGGGGCTGTCGCCTCACCGACGGCCCCGCGTCTAGGGCACGTCGATCTCGAGCGGCACCTGCTGCTGGGCGGGCTCGAGGTTGAGCTGGATGCCGTAGCCGCTCGGGGTGCAGTCGGCCCAGGTGAGGGTGCTCTCGGGCCAGGCCGCGCAGCCGACGGATTGGGGATCGTGGTCCTCGAGGCCGTCCCAAAGCGCGTTGTCTTTCTGGCCTTGGGGCAGGATGGCGTCCCCGGTCACGAAGTCGAGGAGAAACCACGGGCGCACCAGGCGGAGGCCGCGGCGCGCCTGGGTGTTGGCGACCTCGCTCCAGCTGGCGGGCGACACGCCCCGCGGCTCGGTGCTGTTGCGGATCGGATCCCCGACCACGTGCCAGATGGCGACGCCGCTATCGTTGAGGTCGTCGTCGTAGAGCCCCGCCAGGTCGTCGAGGCGGTTCTCGAGCGCGAAATACTCCTCCTCGCTGTCGGGATTCGCGTAGCGCGGCAGCACGAAGACCTCGCCCGACGTCTTGACTTCGTCGAGCTCGTAGACGCCGTCTTCCTCGATGGCGCGCGGGGTAGCCCAGCCGAGGGCGAGCTTGTGGGGCGCGCCAATGTGAGGCATGAGGGTAAATTGATCGACCGCCGCTACGGCCATGAAGGACAGTCGGCCAGGGCGGGCCACGGTGTTGTTGTCGTAGGTGTCGTCGAGCCCCAGAATCTGATGCGACAGCTCGTGGGCGAAGACCATCCACTCGTTCTCGAGCACGTTGACGTCGGTATAGACCTCGGCGATCGAGGTGATGATCACGCCGTCGGCGGTGAACGGAAGCTCCAGCGGACACTGCTGCGCCAGCGGTTTTTGGAGAGCCGTGCCTGAAGGCGTGTCCTGCGGAATGACGATCAGAATCGCGAGCTCCAAGGGCTCGAGCTTGCCGTCTCTATTTTTGTCGTAGTCGGCGAAGTTGAAGTCGGCGTCGGCGAAGGTCAGCGCCTCGGCCCACTTTCTCGCGTGCCCGCTCTCAAAACCGGCGTTGCATCCCTCGGGAGCGTCCAGATACGTGTCTGCGGTCTCGAGAGCGTCATACCAGCCGAGAATGTCGGCATTGTTCAGCCCGAAGCGGCCTCCCGAGACTTCCCGGAAGTAGTGGTCGGCGCTCTGCGAGGCGCCGAAAAGAACGGCCTCGACGCTGGTGATCGGAATGTCGTCCTCGGTGGGATGCGGCTTATCGCGCTTGGGATCCCACAGGATGGTGAGAAGGTCTTTATCGCCGATCACCGGCTCGAGGCGAGTGAGGTTGTCGCTCCCCTCGGGCGGCTGCCTGCCCGGTCCGAAGGGCTGCCCCTCGGCGAGATCCGGAATGTGGCCGACCTCCGCGAGGATCGAGAGCGTGCGGTCTCCAAC
>JBCCLG010000861.1:0-2764 GCA_039027015.1 Acidobacteriota bacterium
CCGCCGCGGCCCGGTCGGCTCTCAGCAGCGAGCGCACCTCGCCGGCGAGCCGCAAATCGTCGCCGCAGGCCGCTCGGACGGCCGGCTCGAGCTCGCCGGGCCCGAGGTCTTGATCGAGAAGGTCGTGGAAGATCCGCTGAATATTTCGCCAGCGTTCCGGGTTCACCCGCCGCCTCCCTCGGTGAGCTGAAGGTGCAGCCAGGCGCGAGCCGCCCTCAGATCGCGCTCCACCGTCGCCGTTCCAATGCCGAGAAAAGAGGCCATTTCCGCGGCCGTCATGCCGCCGAAATACTTAAGCTCCACCAGGTAGCCCTGCCGCGGCGCGAGCTCAGAGAGCGAACGCAGCGCGTCGTCGAGCTCGAGAAGTCCGGCGCCTCCGAGGGGCGCCATCAGCTCTTCGTCGAGCGTCACGGCAATCTCGTCGCCGCCGCGCTTGGCCGCTCCCCGGCGGCGGGCGAAATCCACCAGCACCCGGCGCATGACGCGAGCCGAGAGGGCGAAGAAATGCTCGCGATCGCGAAAGCCCACCTCGGCGCCCGCCAGGCGCACGAAGGCCTCGTTCACAAGGGCGGTCGTTTGAAGCAGGTGCCCCGAGGGCTCGCGCCGCATATAGCCGCGGGCTAGCCGATGCAGCTCGCCATAGACGATCGGCGTCAGCTCTTCCAGAGCGGCCCGGTCGCCGCGCCGCCAGGCGGAGAGCAGCCTCGTGATCCCCGCATCGTCAACTCCCTCTGCAGCCGTCACGAGGCGATCCTATCGCCGCGGGCCTCTCGGGCCCCGGCCAGCTCGCTCCTCCTCGGGCGGTCTCTTTCGCTCAGGGGACCTCGCGAGGCGCGCCCGACCTCGGGACCGTCGAGTCGGGCATCCTCTTCGCCGACGACTTCGAGTCGGGCACCGCGGACGCGCGGAACCCCGATCTCGGGCGCGGCGGTGGTCTCAATATGTGCATTACTTAGCATTTATGCACATTGAATTATTGTGATTTATAAAATCTCCGCGCATGGAGTGAATTTGACCCCTCCGCCCGGCGGTTCGCGCTCTATTTCATATCTGCAGGCCCACTGCACCTTACGACAAGGCAGGTTCGAACGGCAGTCTGCCCAGGCTCCGCGATTTTGCCTTCCGATGAACTTGAGTCAGGGAGAGTTTTCATGGAGATTCATCAGGATTCCGCACGCTCGCGCGTGCCGACCGACAGTTCACCGATTCATCCCTACAGCGCGGGTCTTCTCATCCTCGTGGACAACGTTCTCTTCGGCGCGAACGCCGTCACGATGGGGCTCGCGACTCCTCTGGTCGCCTTGGTCGCTTTCACAATGACCTCGGCCAGCGTCTTTCTGACCCAGCGCTTTCTGGCCGGCGGCGCGGCAGGCCCGAGCCTGGCCCAGGGAGTTTTTCTCGGTATCCTCGCGGGTCTGCCGACCAGCCTGACCGGCACCGGAACGGGTCTGGCGCTCCTGGCGAAGGCGGGATTCACGAAGCTGCTGCACGGCAGATCATGAAGGGGCGAAGCGCTCCCGGAACGCCGGACGTCTTCATTCTCGCGATTTCGGCCGATCACGAGGTGTACGGATCTGTGGAATCGAGCGAAGAGTTCAGGGCTATCGGGGCGAGTCTCCAAAGATCGAGACACCGGGAGCGGGTCGACCTCCGCTTTTCTCTCGCCGCACGGATCGACGATCTCATTCAGAACATCAACGCGCTTCAGCCCACGGTCGTGCATTTCTCGACCCACGGCTCCGAGTCCGATCAGCTCTATCTCGCCGGTGAGAACGGCGTCCCGCACACTCTCGACCGCGAGGATCTCTGCAGGCTTTTTGCGGCCTGCGAATCCGTCCAGGCGGTGGTCCTCAACGCGTGCCACTCCTGCCGAACGGCCTCTGCCGTCGCCCAGCACGTGCCCCTGTGCATCGGTATGCAGGGTCCGTTCAGCGGCGCAGCGTGTACGGCCTTCTCAGCAACTTTCTATGGCTCCCTCGGCAACGGCGAGTCGTTCGGAATCGCGTTCGATCAGGCCTGCGTCTCGCTCGGCTCAATCTGGCAAGTGGAGGCGGAAGCCAGTACGCCAAAAATTTTTTCGAAGAGCGGCGTGGATCCCGCCAGTCTCTTTCTGATCGGGCAGAAAGGCTCGGATATAGAGGATTCTCTGGGTTGGCGGGCCCTCCTCTCGGGAGACTACTCGAGCGCACAGCGCCTCCTGCCCGAGGAGGCTTTGAGGACCGGGAACCCTCTGCTCACCCTCGCCGAAGGCATCGCGGCCGGCGAAGGACGACCGCTGCGCGGGCTCCGCTATGCCCAAGCCAAAAAGATGCATCGGTGCTTTACGAGGGCGTACGAGCAGGAGGAAACGAGGATAGACGCGGCGTGGGCTCTGTGCCTTCTCAAGAGCCAGTATTTCAGCGCCAACCACGTCCGCGACCCCTCTCCGTCCCTTGCCTCTTTGCGGGCTAGCATTCAGGAGCGCCCCATCAAGCCGCAGCTCCAGGACCTGTTCGTGCGCCTCAATCTCGCAGCTTGAACACTCGCAGATCGATTCATGGAGGGTTACAATATGACCGAGAAAGAAAAACGTAAGAAGATCAGAAACTTTTTCCGAATTGCGGAATTTAAGCCGCATCCGCCCACGCTGCGAATCACCGGCGGTATTCTGCTGTTTGGCCTCCTACTCATGTACCTCTCTGGAGGTGAGACCGGCTCGACTCTTTCGGTTGGCGCAGCGATCTCTGCCCTTCTATTTCCTCTCAATACGAAGGTGTGGGAACCC
>JBCCLG010000862.1:0-2757 GCA_039027015.1 Acidobacteriota bacterium
AGGGTCGAAGAGAGAGGTGCGGGTATCATCGCGCTGTACCGCCTTTCGGACCGACCCTCACAGACCGCAGAATCTCGCCATGCAGCACGAACGGCCACCCCTCCGCTCCGCCCTTTTCGTTGATTTCGACAACATCTTCCTCGGCCTTCAGCGGCAGCAGGCGGAGGCGGCGGATCTCTTTGCCACGGGTCCAGACCGCTGGCTGAAGTGGCTGGAAACGACCTGCCCCTCCGCCGCCGATCTTGGGGCGCCCGGACGCAGGATTCTGGTGCGTCGCTGCTATATGAACCCCCGCAGCTTCGGGAAATACCGCCCGCACTTCATCAGGTCGGGCTTCGAGGTCGTAGACACGCCGCCCTTGACCGCCCAGGGCAAGACCAGCGCCGACATCCACATGGTGATCGATATGCTGGACGCCCTCGCCCACCCCACGCGATTTGACGAGTTCATCGTTTTCTCGGGCGACGCCGACTTCACCCCAGTGCTGCTGCGCTTGAGGCAGCACGACCGCAGAACCCTGATGCTGCCCGTCGGGCCCTCTTCCCCGGCCTACCGGGCGTCTTCGGATCTGCTGCTCGACGAGAGCGACTTTCTGGAGTCGGGCCTCGGCCTCGACGGCGATGACGGCGTGCCCGCGGCGCGCCCCCCGGTACGGGTCGCCGACGACGATCCCCAGCGGAGAACGCTTCACAGGATCGCCCATAAGCTGGCCGAGATCGCCAGCCTCAGCGGACGCATCGAGGCCGCGGAGCTGCCGAGAATCTACAAGGATTTCAGCGAGTTCAGCTCGAGCGGCAACTGGCTCGGCTTTTTCTCACTGCGCGCCATGACCGAAGCCGTGGTGGGCACCGAGAGTTCCCTCGAGATTTTCGAGGGCGATCCATGGTCGATCGGCTTGGCCCAGGAGACGCCGCAGGAGGCCGACGACTCGAGTCCGGAGGCCCTGCCGAGCCTGGCGGAGCTGAAGGATCGGGTGCTTGAGGTCGTGGCGGCCGCCGACCGCCCGGTGGTCCTGGCGGCGGTGGCCCAGAGCATTCAGGAGCGCTTCGGCAACGCCGTGCGCGCCTCCGGATGGCTCGGGACGGGGTCGCTCAAGGGGCTGATCGACCGTCTCGACTTCGAGACCCTGCGGATTTCCCACGCCACTCCGGGTCACCTCTTCGACCCGGCTCGGCACGCGCCGCCGGAGTCTCAGCATCAGACCCGGCCCCACACGCGCAGCGATCTGCCGCCGATCGCGCAGAAGCTCAGCCAGCTGACCGAGATGCCGGCTTTAGCGCCCGAGACCTACCGCGAGGTGCTGGAGGAGATCGCCTCGGAGGTCAACGAGAACGGCTATCACCTCACGCGCACCTCCAAGGCGGTGCGCGACCGCTGCGCGGGCCTGGGAACCGCCGTGGCCCGGGCCCACGTGAGCTTTCTGCTCAAGGGCATCGTCTTCTCCGGCCATCACTTCGGGCTCGAGCGGGAATCGCCGGCCGAGCTCGGCAAGGTTCTGGTGCGCAACACCCTGGACCTCTGCACGCGCTCGCAGGTCGAGCTCACCGAGGAGGAGCAGACCGAGGTGGCCGAGTGGATTCTCGGTGGGCTCCCGGTTGAAGACGAAGCGCCCGAAGATGGAGCGTTCGAAGACGAGACGCCCGAGGACGCCGAGACCGGGCCGGCGCGGGAAGACGCCGAGGGCGCGGAGGCGGGCGACGCGGCGCTGCCGCCGCCTTGACGGCAACGCACCCTAGCGCTGCGCGCGGGGCTCGCCGACCCCAGGGATCCTGCCCGGGCGTCACTCGTCTTCGTCGAGCACGTAGGCGGCGGCGGTTTCGCCGAAGTGCCGGACGAGGAATTTTCGGTAGCTCTTCGAGGACTTGAGCTTCTGGATATGCGCCGTCAATGGCTCCTGCCAGCTGGAGGCGCGGGGCAGCGCGAAGGCGAAGAAGGAGCGCTCCGAGAGCGAGTCGAGAATCTGCAGCTCAGGGTACTGCTCCAGGAAGGGCAGCACGATGGCGCTATCGCAGATCGCCAGGTCCGCGCGACCGTCGACGACGCTGGCGAAGAGGTCCGCGTCCTCGGAGACCGTCACGATCTCGCTCGCCTCGTGGGACTCGGCATAGGCCTCGTGCACCGTGCCGCCAACCACCGCGACCCGCGACCCCTCGAGGGAATCGAGAGAGCCGCGATCCGAGCTGGGCGAGCCCACCAGCATGACCCGAACCGGAAAGTACGGCTCTGAGAAGGCGACTCGCCGGGAGCGCTCTTCGGTCACCATGACGCCGGCGGAACCCACGTCGCAGCCGCCCTTCTCCACCGAGGGGATCAGCTCCGAGAAGCTCGGCAGCCAGCGGATTTCGAGGCCGACTCCCTCGCGCTCTGCGAAGCTCGACAGCACGTCGTATTCGAGCCCGGCTACCCCCGACGGCGTGCGCTCGAGAAAACCGGGGTTGGGGCGGGCGCAGACTTTCAGAGTGGAGGCTGAGTCTGCGCGACTGTTCAGAGAAAAGAGCGCAAGAGCAATCACGAGCGGAGCGGAAAACTTCAATCTCATGGATGGTGACTCCCCAAGGTTGCAGACCGCCGTGCCGCGGCCGTTTCCGAGGTCCTTCCATAGTATCGAAGATACTCAATGTATCTGTGTGCTCTTGAGTTGCTCCTCTCGCTGAATTCGGTTTCTTTTCTCAGACGAAAAAGACCCGCCGGGCTTCAGGCCGACTACTGGCGATACTTCTCGAACCAGGCGAGAACGTGAGCCACCTTGGTCATCAG
>JBCCLG010000863.1:0-2745 GCA_039027015.1 Acidobacteriota bacterium
GGCTGGTCGTCGGTCGGGCTGAAGAGCCAACCGAAGTCGTAGGTCTGCTTGCCAAAGGAGGAGTCGAGAACGCCGCCGCTGGTGAGGCGGACGACGCCGAAGTCGCTCCCGTTCTGGCGCCCGACCAGGCCGCTGATGAGCGCCCGATCCCCGGAGTCGAGCTCGAGGTCGATCCCGAGATCTTCCGAGTAGGGTCCGAGGCTGAAGTTCACCGTCGCCTTGCCGGAGCTGCCGCTGCCGTAGGAGCTATCGAGTCCGCCGGCGGCAGTGAGGCGCAGGGCCGCGAAGTCGGCCCCGGCGGGCAGTCCGCCTCCCGCGAAGCCGCCCGCCACCAGCCGGCCGCTCGAGTCGATCGCGAGGCCCGAGGCCCTGTCGAACCCGGAGGTGAAGCTCACCGACCGCTTGCCGTACGTCCCGAATGAGTTGTCCAGCGTGCCGGTGGGCAGCAGCCGCACGAAGGACATTCTGCTCGAGCTGAACGAGTCGGTGGACTCGCCGGCCAGAACGATTTTGCCGTCGCTCTGCACGGCGAGGGCGTGGGCGTCGTCAGTCCAGGTCCCCGACGTCCCGAGATCGACGGGGATCGTCACCTGGCCTCCCCCGCCAAAGGAGGGGTCCAGATCGCCGCTCGGCAGCAGGCGCACGGCCGCGAAGTCGGTATCGAGCTGACTGTGGGTGGCGGAGCCGGCGAGAACGATTTTGCCGTCGCTTTGGAGGGCTACGTCATACGCGGAGTCGGGCGCCGGGCCGTTGGTATCAAAAGGCACGATGAGATGACCCAGGCCGCCGTTGAAGCTCCAGTCCACCGTGCCGTTCGCGTGGAAGCGCATAGCGAGCATATCTTTGGACCCCTCGGCGTTGGTGCTGCCGGCGATCACGACCTTGCCGTCGGGCTGAACGGCGACCGCCTCAACCCGATCTTCCGACGGCCCAAAAGTGAAGCTCGAGAAGTCGATAAACGCATAGCCGAGGCCGCCGTTGAAGGCCATATCCCTCGCGCCGCTCGAGTTGAGGCGGAGAACGAAGCCGCTGACGCCCGTGGGCCCCGAGTCTTCGATGATGCCGCCGACGATCAGGCTGCCCGAGGACTCCTGGGCGACGTCGAGCGCGAGGAAATTGGGCTGCGGGTAGAGGGAGATCAAAGCCCGCCCGTCCCAGTCGAAAGACGAGTCGAGGGCGCCCGGCTGGGCGAGCGCCGCTGGGGTCACGGTCCAAATCAAGGCCGCGGCCGAGGCCAGGGCGGCGAAGCCTGAAGAAAACCTGGAGCGCCCCTGACGGCCGCGGGGCGAGGCTGCGAAACGGAAGCTGAAAGTGAGATTCATGGTGTCCTCCAATTTTTGTGGAATGCACCCTGTTAACAGCAACCGCTATGCCAGCTTGGGCCGCGGCGCAATCGCGCCGGAACCGATCTGAATCGGTCTCAACGCTGCGAATCCCGCGCAGACCTGAGACTCCTCGCATCCGCGAAGCCGCGGGAGTAGAATGAAAGACCATGACGCGCAGCCGCCTCCTCACCGCCCTCACCGCCTTTCTCCTCTTCGCGACGCCCGTGCTGGCGACGTGGTGCGGGGCCTGCCAGGTGGGTGAGTGCGAGCCCGCCGGGCCGGCGGTCGAGGCGGCCCGGGCCGAGGGCGGAGAGCGCGAGGGAGACCTGCCTCCCTGTCACGAGGCCCTCGCCGGCCGCACCGAGGCTCCGCCTCCAGAGGACGAGGACTGCCATCGGGGAGAGGAGCCGCCGATCGCGAGCTGCTGCCTCGAGGCTCCGGCGCCAGCGGCGACGGTCACCGAGAGCGCGCCGGTTCCCGAGCCCGGCGGCCCTGCCCTCGAGGCCCCCAGGCGTTCGGCCCACTCGCCGAAGCCTGGACTCGACCGCACAAGCTTGAGACGGGCTGAGGGCCCTGACTCCGAGCCAGCGCGCCCGCTCTACACGCTGCACGCCGCCTTCTTGATTTGAGTTCCTTTCGCCGGTAGCGCGAGTCGTGCCCCTCCCCGGGGGCACGCCTTCTCCCCTACTCGAAAGGAATTCGATGACTCACTCCCCCAAGCTTTTGGTTTGGGCGCTGCTCGGGCTCCCGGCCCTGGCGGCGCCGGCGCAAGCGGAAGCCCCCGCCTCCCACAATCCCCTCGGCTTCGGCGGCGCGGCCGCCCTCGCGGCGTCTCTCCCGGCCGCGGACACGCGCGATCTCGTGCGCGAAGTGATCCAGCGCAGCCCCGAGATCGCCCGGGCTCGCCGCCTCGCCGCCGCGGCCGAGGCCCGCGCGCCCCAGGTTGCCGCGCTTCCCGACCCGGTAGCGGCGGTAACGTATTTCGTGCGCGGGCCGCAGACCCGCACCGGCGCCCAGCGCCTGCGCGCGTCGCTTCAGCAGCGGCTGCCCTGGTTCGGCACCCTCGATCTGCGCGAGCGCGCGGCTCTTCTGGGGGCCGCGCGGGCCCGAGCCGAGGTCGAAACGGCGCGCTGGCGCCTCGCGACCGAGGCCCGTCACGCCGCCTCGGAGCTGGCTTTCCTCGGCGCCTACGAGCGCATCGTGCGCTCCGAGCGCGGCACCCTCGAGCGCTTCGAAAAGGTCGCCCAGGCGCGCTACGCGGCGGGCAACGGGCTGCAGCAGGAGATCGTGCGTATCCAGGCGCAGATCACCACCGCCGACACCCGGCTGCTCGAGATCGGCGAGCGCCGGGCTGCGCTCAGCAGCCGGATCAACCGCCTGCGCGACCAGCCGACCGGCACGCCGCTGCCCACGCCGCCCC
>JBCCLG010000864.1:0-2739 GCA_039027015.1 Acidobacteriota bacterium
CAGCAGATGCCCGCGAATCACGTCGCGGTCGTAGTGCACCCACATGGGCGCCGCCCAAAAATCGCCGGCGTCGACGTTGAAGTGGTTATGCCAGAAATCGGCCAGCACCTCCACCATCTGGGCGGGGCTGTAGAGCGCGCGCAGGAAGGTCGCCCGCTCGATCTCCTCCCGCGGCAGGCTGCGGTCGGTGTTGTTGACCACGTGGTCGTTCCACAGCTGGGAGCGGGATTTGTTGAGGGTCGTGAAATTCGCCGCGGCGATCCGCCCGTTGAGCTCGGCGTAGTTCAGGCCGCCCGGGTTGAGCTGCTGGTCAATCCACGCCTCGAGACGCACGTCGTCGCTGCCGCCCAGGGCGTCGAAGGCCTGGAGATCGCCGGGGCGATGGCCCATGGCGAGGCGGCTGTAGACCAGAACCGAGAGGTCGACGGTCTCGCTGCCGGCCGCCGACTTGTCGATGCGGTCTTCTTTCCTGTTCGGGCGCGGGCGCAATTTGCCGATCTTGCGGTTGCCGCCGTCCCCCAACGGCTGGCCGGAGACCCCGCCGTAGAGCGGATTGCCGGTTCCCGTGGCGGCTGCCGTACCCGCGGCCGCGGCGGTTGCGGCGCCGCCTAAAAGGAGCGAGCGACGGCTGGGTCCCGGAGCGGCGGCCTGCTCGGGGGCTGTCGGCTCGGCGGCGGCGGTGTCGGCGGCGTCTTGAGTTTCGGGCTCGGCAGACGAGTCTGCATCTCGGAGCGGACTGGACATGAGGGTCTCCTCAGCTGGAAGAGCTCGCGGGTGGGAGTTGTCAATATATAGACAAACTCAAATATTGGCAATCAATGCCTCGCGATTTGGCCAGAGCCTAGCGCGGCTCCGTTACGCGAAGCATTGCGTCGCGGCGGCGTGGACGGGTCTTGCGCGGGGTGCACGAAGTCATCGAGAGGCCCGCTCGGCGCCGAGAGACTCCAGCCTCTTCTCGGCCAGCGGCTTCATCAAGGGGGCGCTTTGCCGGGCGCTCTCTTCCGCGAGCATGCGGTAAAGGCCCCGGGCCGTTTCGGGCAGCCCGCAGGTCTCGGCCAGGCGGCCGACCACGTAGGCGTCGGCCAGCTGCAGGCGCCCGCCGGCGCGGGTCACGGCGCGCGAAAGCCGCTCACGGGCCGCCCGCACGTCGCCCTCGTGGGCCAGCCATGCCGCCCTCGCCCTCAGCCATCGAGCGTCGTCCTGGCCCGAGGCCCGCGACGACTCCATGAGGCGAGCGGCCTCGCGGCCGGGAGCTTCTGCGGCCGAGGTCTGCACCTCGCGCAGCAGCAGGAGAAGGAGGTTCGCGGCGTCGCTGCTCGAGAGCCCGGGCTCTGAGCCCTCGTCGATGGCCCGCAGCTGGGCGATCGCCGCGTCCGGCGCATCGCGGTCGACGGCCAGGCCGGCGAGCACGCGCCGGGCGTCGGGCGAGGGCTGCCCGGAGTCGATCCACCGGCGGGCCGCTTCCTCGAGCTTGCTCCACCAGCCGAGGGAGGCCAGCGACTCCAGATGGCGCACGAAGGCGCGCTGGGACTCCGGGTACCTCTCGAGCAGCTGCGCGGCGTGACTCTCGAGCTGGAGAAAGTCGCTGCCGCCGGCCAGGGCCTCGAGGCGCGCAACCTCGAGGGCGAGTCGACGGCTGCTGGGCTCGCCGGCGGACTCTTCGGCGAGCGCCTCGTCGAGCACCGCCAGGGCCTCGCCCCGGGCATCCGCGGACGCCGCCAGGGCGGCTGAGGTTTCGCGCAGGGTTTGAGGCGGCAGGGTGCCCTCCTTGGGCACTCCAGAGTCCGGCCAGAGACGCCTTAGGGGAGAGAAGCCCAGCGGGTCGGCGGCGCCTGACGCCGCCGGCTGAGACTTTTCTTCAAGCGCCCACTCGAGCCACTTCTGGGCCCCGGGTAGATCGCCAGCCAGCGCCCTCCGGAGGGCCTCAGACCCCAAGGTCTCGGGCCTGCTGCCCAGCGCGACCAGCTGCAGATCGTCGCCTCGCAAGGTCACGAAGAAGCGATCCTGCGGCGCGCCCAGGCGATAGCCGAGGTGAGGCGCGCCGTTGCGGGTGACGGCGAGATCGCCGATTCCCAAATCGGCTCGCGCGTCGGGCGAGAGGGCGATCCCCGCGAGCTCCTCGGGCAGCAGCGTGGAGGCCGCCGCCAGCAGAGCCTCGCGCTGCTCTCGCCCCAGATCCTCGTGAATCCAGCGATCGAGGGCGCCGCTCGTCGCCGGACCGGCGCGCAGCCCGACCAGCACCGAAAGCACCGGGGTCAGGGGGTCCTGCTCATGGGGACGCATCTCTTGAAAACGCTCCACCCGCGCCAGACGGTCCGCCAGCGGATCGCCCTGGGCAGCGAGCAGCTCGGCCGCCCGCTGGTAGTGGCGCCCGGCCGCCAGCTCGAGGGCCGCGGCCCGGCGCACTGCGGGAGCCCGGGCGCTCGAGGCTTCGAGCCCCTCGGACATCAGGGCCGAGGCGGCGCCGAACACCTCACCCAAACCCAAACCGCGCTCGGAGCCGGCGGCGCGCGCCCAGGGCGGGGCCGCGGCCTTCCACTCCGAGGCCATCAGGCCGGAGGCCGCCACGTCGACCCTGCGATCGCCCGCCAGCCGGGCGGCCTCCCCCAGCTCCTGCCAGCGCCCGAGGGCTACCAGAAGACGCAGCCTCTCGAGGTGCACCCGGGGATCGCGCAGATCCGCCGCGGCCTTCCTGTAGGCCGCGGCCGCCTCCTCGAGACGCGCGCCCTCGCCGTAGAG
>JBCCLG010000865.1:0-2738 GCA_039027015.1 Acidobacteriota bacterium
CCAGCAAACCCGCGCTGACCGCCCGTCTATGATTCTCGAGGTCTGTTTGGCCTTGAAGACCCTGGAGTCCGACGACGTTTTCGATCTCGGTCTTCCGGGATGGGGGCCCTGGGCTCTCTGATTGCTGAGGCTGCCGTGGCTGAGCGCGCTGGGGAGAAGGGGCCCGTGCAGTTTAGGCGAGCCCCTTCTGCACGGCGTTCAGCAAATCTTCGAGTTCGAAGGGCTTCTGCAGAAAGCCGACGATGCCGATCTCGCCCGTCGAGGTGGCCTCCGACTCGTTGTAGCCGCTGGTGAGCAAAACCCGGATTTCCGGTCGGCGCCGCCGCATCTCGCGGAAGGCTCGCTCGCCGTTCATCTTCGGCATGGTGAGATCCATGATCACCAGGTCGATCCGCTCACCCTGCTCCTCAACTCTTCGAATCGCCTCGAGGCCGTCCGCCGCGGTCAGCACCTCGAGGCCGAATTGAGACAGCATCAGCTCGGTGATGTTGCGGACGTGGTCTTCGTCGTCGACCACGAGAATGGTCTTGGGGCCGAGGTTTTCTAGCATCGCGAATCCGCCGGGCTCTATCGGAGCGGCCGCAGCCGTCCGGAGCCTCGGATGATACCCGATGGCTCTTGACCCACCCGGCGGGGGCGACTCAACGGCCGCTGCCCTTCGAATCGTGGATCCAGACGAGCTGATCCTCGCCGCAGCTCATGGACTCGACGCCGGCGATCGCCCGTCGCTCGCCGCTCGCGGGCCACACCCACACCTCGCTGCCCGCCGGCAGCTCGCCGGCGGGTGAGAGACAGTCTTCCATCAGGACCGCCTCCCTCGGCCCCTTCCACTCGATGACGACGGCGACTAGGTACAGGCACAGAGCCAGGCCCACCGAGGTCGCCCACACGGCGCGCGGCAGCCGTGCGCCCAGCAGGGCGACGCCCAGGGAAAGCCACGCCAGCGCGACGGAGGCCGTAAGGAGGGCCGGCCTGCGGGCGGTGAACCAGCCCACGGCGCCGGTGAGCGGCAGATTCTGGGTTCCCAGGCTGCGCCGCGCCAGCCAGAGGTTCTCCTCGAGCCAGGGATCTGCTGCATCTCCCCGGCGATACCAAAGGATGGCCTCGGGCAGGCGGTCAAGGTGGTGAAAAGTGGTCGCCAGGTTGTAGACCAGGGTCGGATGGGGAGCCACGGGATCGTAGCCCGCGTGGTAGCGCTCGAGGGCCAGCTCCAGCTCGCCGATCGCGAAGTGGCCGTTGCCGTCCTCGAGGGCCCGGCGTGACGGCATGGTGGTGATCGGATAGCTCCTGCGCTCGCCGGCCGCCGCCGCCGGCTCCTCTTCCTGCGCGCTCGCCGACGGAAAGCCCGGAAGCAGCAGGAGCAGCAGCGCGCACGGCAGGAGGGTGCGGCGGCTCATCTCAAAGCTCTTTCAGCAGCCTGCGGGAGCGCTCGACCAGCTCGCTGCGCAGCTCGGAGGTCTGGGAGAGCTTGGGCGCGTAGCGCAGATAGTGGAGGTCGTCACCGACGCTCACCAGCTCCTGGGCGACCGCCTGGTCGATTCCCTTGCGCGTCAGCATCACCACCCACTTGGAGCTCGGAGTCCCCTTGGGGATCTGCCAGCGCTCTTCGAGATAGAGGCGCCATGCGTCTTCGATCAAAGCCGCAGCCTGGCGCGGCCTCTCTTCCTTGCGCGCCAGGTCAAGGGCGTGGCGAATGCGGCTGCGTCCGCTGCGGACGGCGTCCGAGCGGTGGTCGCGCAGCAGGAGGAGAAGCCCGAGGGTCAGCGGGATGAGGACCAGGGCGTGACGGAGGGCGTTCTTGATCTGGTCGCGGGCGCGCCGCGCCACCGGCAGGTTGGCGGTCCTTACCGTATGCAGCGTGACCTCCCTCGAGCCGGTCGCCACGAGGCTGCTGCTGCCCGCGACCTCGAGGGGAACGCTCGGCGCCGAGGCGACCCGATACTCGCCCGCCTTGGGGTCGAAGTAGGGGATTTCAAGGGCCGGAATCTCGAAGCTGCCCGGCCTGCGAGGCAGCAGCACATAGCTGAACTCGCGCTCGCCGCGCACGGTGGTGCCGTCTAGGAACTCGTTGCTCAGCTCCTGGGGCGGCATGATCTGAAAGCCGGGGATCTCGCCCAGGGTCGGCGCCTGGGCTCCCTGAAAGTGCCCCTCGCCCGCAAGACGCAGGGTCAGGGTGACGGCCTCGCCGACCTCGAGCTCGGCGCGATCCGCCTCGAGCTGCAGCCGCATGCGGCCCACCAGGCCGGCGAAGCCCTCGGGCTGAGGCTCCGGCAGGGGGCGCACGTCGATCGTCACCGGATTGCTGGTGCTCTTGAGCTCCCGCATCTTGGGCATCAGGCTGCCAAAGGGGCTGGGGTCGGGGATCAGCGCGGTCAGCGTCTGCTCCACGGGCTCGATCTCGAGGCGGCCGGAGCGGCGCGGGAAGAGCGCGCGCTCGAAAAGCACGGCGCGGTAGATCTCGCGGCCGTCGCGCACCAGCCGCTCCTGCCGGGTGCGCTCGGGCTGGGGGATCACCAGCGACCAGAAACCCTTGAAGTCCGGCAGCTTACCGGGCGTGGCGTTGCGCACGTTGACGTCGTAGTACACGTAGAGGGTGTAGGTGACCTGCTGGCCCACGGTGGGGTTGAGGGGGCTGGCCTCGGCCTCGAGGTACAGGCGAGGAGGGTGCCTCTTCTGGCGCCTTCTCTGCCTTTCGAACGGCCGGTCCGCGTCGCGCCGAAAGGGGTCGCGGGAGAAGA
>JBCCLG010000866.1:0-2736 GCA_039027015.1 Acidobacteriota bacterium
ACCGTCGGTGATCGAGATCAGCTGTACGGTCACCGTGACCCGGTCGCCGTGGCGGCGCACGGCTCCCTCGACCACGGCGTCGACCGCGCCGCTGGTGACCGAGGCCTCAAAGGTGCGGGAGAAGCTCGGCACGACGTCGAGCCACTCGCTGCGGGAGAGGTCGATGGCGACCCGCTCGGTGAGGCCGCGGGCGAAGTCGGCAGGCTGATGCTCGCCGCGCGACTCGAGGGGCAGCACCGCCACCGAGCGCCGGGCGGAGGCGTCGCGCCCGGGGTGAATCACGATCGGCGCGGGAAACTCGGCGTTCGCCGGGCTCGGGAGGTCCGCGGCCGAGGCCCTCGGAAGGGGGGAGTCGGCCCGCGGCGCCCCCGTCTCACGCTCCGCCGGCGGCGCTGAGAGGACGCTCGGAAGGGCGAGGAGAACGGCCACCAAAGCGGCGATCAGGCCGCCCGCCATCTCGCCGAGGCGGCGGGATGCCCGGGCCGATGGCGGCTCGGAGGGGCTCGGCAGGAAATCCTCGGGCGGAAGGTTGGCCGGCGGACTCTCCTGCTGCGCCGCTTTCTGCGGAGTCGAGGGAGCCCCGGGGAGCGGCAGATCCGAGCGCTCCGGCGCGGCCGCCCCGGGGCGGATCAGCAGCCGATAGCCGCGGCCGCGGATGGTGGCGATAAAGCGCGGGCTGCGAGCGTCGTCTCCCAGGGCCTTGCGCAGCTCGTAGACGGCGGTGGTCAAGGCCTCGTCGCTGGCCGCATCGCCGAGCCAGGCGCCGGCGATCAGCTCGTCCTTGGAAACCGCCTCGAGGGGGCGATGCGCCAGGGCGAGGAGCACCCCGAGCACCGTGGGCCCGAGGGTCTTCTCGCAGTCCTCGCGCACCATGCGCTGGAGCGAGGGCTGCACCAGCCAAGGGCCGAGGGTGAAGTCGGCGCGGGCGTCGTCCGCGGCGGCAGGAAGCGGTGTGGGGGACGTTTCGGAAGCTTTGGGGAGCATCTGGGAGGCGTCGCCTCAGAAGGGTTTTGCGGGGTGGCGCAGTCGGCATTCCCCGCTTTGTCCCCATAGTTTGGCGCAGCGCGCCGGGTCACCCGCCCCGCGGGGCGCTCTTTTACAGCTCCGAGACGGCGTCGTCGGCGCTGGCGCTGGCGCTGGCGCTGAAGGGCGGACGGCGCGACAGGTGGCGCAGGCCGAGGGCGTCGGCGCGGGTTGCCGAGACCTCAAAGGCGCGCTCGGCGCCGTTCAAATGGCTCGAGAGAAGCCGCGCCTCGAGCTCGAGATCGACCATCAGGAGCCCCTCCGCCGCGTCCGCCACGGCTTCGGCCGCCTCGGCGCTGCCCGCGATCTCCGCGAGGGCCAGCTCGACCCTCAGCACCACCTCCCGATCCTCGAGCCCGTCGATCAGCTGCCGGGCGCTGTCCGCCAGCCTCCGGGCCTCCTCCCGCCGGTCGAGGCGATGGGCGGCGCAGGCCAAAAGAGCGTCGGCCAGGGCCTGACCTCCCCGGGAAGGGCGGCGCTCAAAGCCGGCGCGAGCGCGGGTGGCGAGGCCGATCGCGCTCTTCTGATCGCCGCGGTCGAGGGCCAGGCCGGCGAGGGAGAGGCGGCTGCGCGCCACGTTGTCGCTCTCGCCGATCGCCTCGCGGATGCGCAGGGCCTCCCGGTAGCGCTCGTCGGCGCTATCGAGCCGGCCGGCCAGCAGGTCGACGTCGGCCAGGGCGGAAAGGTAGTAGGCGCGGCCCCTCGGATCCTGGGTCCTGCGGTTGGTTTCGAGGGCCTCCTCGAAGCGCCGGGCGGCGTCCTCGAGCCTGCCGCGCCGCAGGTCGATTTCGCCGAGCAGATTGAGGGTGATCGACTGGGTGCGCCGGCTGGAGATGCGGCGGGCGATGGCCAGGGCCTCCTCGAAGCTCTCGGCGGCGTCCTCGAGACGCGCCAGGCGCCGCTGCGCCACCCCGAGGGAGGTCAGGGTCACGGCGATGCTGCGCTGCTCGCCGGTTTGGCGCTGGGCCTCCAGCTCCAGCTCGTGCATGGCGAGGGACTCGGCGAGGCGCCCCTCCTGGCGCAGGATGATCGCCAGGGTGTTGAGCGCGAATCGCCGGGTGCCCAGCACGCTGTTGCGCTCGGCGATCTCGATCGCCTCCTCGGTCCGCCGCTTGGCCTCGTCGAGCCGACCCTGATGGCGGTGGGCGATCGCCGAGCCGACCATGGCGCTGGCCATCGAGCCCTCGAGTCCCGCGCGCCTGTAGGCCTCGATCACCGAGGCGAAGGCCTCAAGAGAGCGCTCGTGCTGCCCCAAATCGCGCCAGGCCCCGGCCTCGACCTCCCGGGCGCGGGCGGCGAGCAGGGTGGCGCCCAGGCGGTCCGCGCCCTCGGCAGCTTGGGCGGCGAGCTTCTGCTGCTCGGCGAAGTCGCCCACGGCGCGTGCGGCGCGGGCGGCCAGCAGGTCGAGGGAAGGGTCTTCCCCGGGGGTCAGGAGGCGCAGCTCTGCGATCGTTTCAAGGGCCTCCGGGGCCTCGCCCACGCGGGCCTGCAGGCGGGCGAGGCGCCGGCCGTATTCGGCCTCGTCGTGGAAGTAGCTCCACAGGCTCTGGTAGAGCTTGAGGGCCTCGCGCCTCTTGCCCTCGACCTCGAGAGCCTGGGCCTCGATCCACATGCGGTCGCGGGGGGGGCGGGCGGGGGGTGGCGGGCGGGGCCGCCGCGCCCCCAGCCCCGCCCGGGGGGGGAAACCCCCCGCCGCCCCCCCCGGAGCGGGGG
>JBCCLG010000867.1:0-2729 GCA_039027015.1 Acidobacteriota bacterium
AAGGGCACGCGCAGCTCCGAGCGGTTGCCCGCAAGGTCCCGCGCCTCAAGGCGCAGCCGGTACCGGCCTTCGGCGAGCTGGACCGGCAGCGCGACCGCAGGGCCGCTGCCGCGGCCGATCTCCTCGAACGCGGGCGCGCCCGAGGCGCTCGAGAGCGAGACGATCCATTCCTCGAGGTGCAGGTCGGTGACCGCCGCCTCGATTTGATCCGCGGCGCGCAGGAAGCCCTCGGCGAGGGGACGCGCCAGCTCCCAGGCGGGCGGCGCGGCGTCGACGGTCACCGTCAGCGCCTCTTCCTGAGACAGCGTTCCTCCCATGCCCGGCTCAAAGCCGCGCAGGCGGAGGGTGTAGAGCCCGTCGGGTACCGGCTGACCGTCATCGCCCGTGCCGTCCCACGGCAGGAGGAAGGAGCCGCGCTGCAGGTCGCGGTCGTCGATGGTGCGGATGAGGCCACCGTCCGGACGCAGGACCACCAGCTCGACCCGCGCGGTCCTCGAGAGGCCGAAGCGCGCGGTCGAGACGTCGAGTCGGCCGTCGCCGTTGGGCGAGAAGAGCACGGGCTCGGGCTCGAAGTAAGTGAAGAGATCCTGCGGGTCGAGGAGCACCACCGTGCGCTGCTCGGTGCTGTTGCCCGCCTGGTCGGTGGCGATGGCGCGCAGGGTGTACTCGCCCGGGGGCAGGCTCGCCGCGTTCCAGATCGGGTCGGCGAGCGGGAACCACTCGGTGGGGCTCGCCCCCAGGCCGTAGGACAGCGCCACGCTCACCGCCGGACGATCGCTGGTCAAGAAGGCGAAGTCGTCGCTCGCGTTGACCGCGATCTCCACAAAGCTCGCGGCCAACGGACCGGGCGCCGGGCTCAGGACCTGCAGCGCCGGCGGCGTGCGATCCACCGCCACGCGGAAGCGGCTCGTCGACGGGTTGCCGCACGCGTCCTGCGCGTCAAAAACCAGGTAGTAGCAGCCCGAGGGCGCCGGGGCTCCCGACTGCGTGGTGCCGTCCCACTCGAGGCTCTCGAGGCCCGGCAGGGAGAAGTTGCTGGCGAGAGTGGCCACCACCTCGGGATCGTTCGCCACCGTGACGCACCTCGGCACGCGGTTCGGCTCCTCGAGCAGCACGCCGGCCTCGATGCGCGCCTCGACGGTCAGCGGCTCGCCGGGAACCTCGAAGGCGAAGGCCGCGCGGTCGCGCACGCCGTCGCCGTTGGGCGAGAAGATCGCGCTCCGGGGCTCCGCCGAAATCGCGTCCGCCAGCGCGTCGACCGAGAAGCTGCGCGGCACGCACACCCGGTGGCCGCCGAGGCCTACCAGCTCCATGCGGGTGTTGAGCTGGACGGCGCCGGGGAGCCTCTCGAGGTCCAATTCGAAGGGACCCACGGGCCCGAAAGTATCGGCCGCTATGGCCTCGAGATTTTCGTCGCCCGCGAGGGTCTCGCCGGCCAGGAAAACGCCCATCCAGAGGGGATTGAGCGGGCTCGAGTCGGGCCAGGCGGCGGGGAGCTTCATCAGCTGATCGGCGCCCGGAAAGCCGTCCAGGGCCAGCGAGTCGATCGTAAGGAAGGGCGCGCCGCTCGTCTTGCGCTCGGCGCACACCGACTCGCCTTCGGCCGGGAAGAGGATCTCGAAGCTCGGCGGCGTGCGGTCGACCGGCAGCTCGAAGCGCCGCCCTCGGGTCAGGCCGTCTGCGCTGGTCACGCTCACCCGCCACAGATGAATACCGTCGGCGAGACCCTCGCCGCCGTTGAAGTCGACCTCCACCTCGTAGGCCCGCTCAGGCTCCGGAGCCACCTGGCTCCACACCGTCAGGCCCGACTCGTCCTCAATGCGAAGGACGTCGAGATCTTCGCCGAACGCCCGCACTTCGACGGTGGCGCGTCCCGGAGGCTCGGCGCCGCAGCTCTCGGCGAGGTGAATCGACACCTCCGCGGTGGCGCTCAGGCAGCGATCGGAGAGGCTCACAGAATCGCGGATCTGCAGGGTCTGCGGCTCGCCGTCGATGAGCGTTTCCACCTGGAGGGTCGCGTCGTAGAGTTCGCATTCGAGGTCCGCAAGAAAGAGCATCACGCCGTCGCGCACCGCCGCGGGGCGCAGCAGCTGAGGCACCGCGAAGTCTGGATCGCCCGAGCTGCGCAAAAAGAGCGCGATGTCGTCGAGGTCGCCCTCCAGAAGCTCGGTCGCCCACAGCACCGTTTCAAGCTCGGGGTCCACGCCGATCTCGGCCAGCATCTCCTCGACCTGGGCCACGGTCGAAGGCCCGTCGAGGCAGACCGGCTCACCCTCGACGCCGCCCGTGCGGTCGTAGACGCCCTGGATCGTGATCCCCGAGCAGCTGGACGGCGGGCTGAAGCGAACGCTTTGGCTCGTGAACTCACGGCCGGTCGCGTCGATCGCGCGCAGGCGCAGCTGCTGCGAGCGCAGGGAGTCGAGATCGCTGACGTCGCGCACGAAGCGGAAGGCGTGCTCGCCGGGACGGGAAAGCGCGCTGCCGTCCGGCTCGAGGAATTCCTCGACGCCCAGCGGCAGCCAGGGCCCGGTAAATCCGAGGCGCGTTTCGAGAATCACCGTCTCGAGGGGCTGGCGCACGGTCTCGATGGCCTCGAAGCGCACCAGGAAGGTCTCGATCGGAATCGGCAGACTCAGCCCCTCGGGCTGGGCGAGGCGGATGCTGGCTAGAAGGTTGAGCTGCTGATCAAGGTTGAGGCCGGGCAGCCGAATCGAGAGGAGCGAGCCGTC
>JBCCLG010000868.1:0-2726 GCA_039027015.1 Acidobacteriota bacterium
CGACGTCTTCCTCCAGCGCTACTGCGAGATCACCGCCGGAGTCCCGGAGGTTCGGCACTTCGACCACCCGGTTTTTCTGCGCCTCTTCGTGGAGGCGGTGACGCCGGTGGAGATCAAGAGCCGGTGGGCGGATCTCGACTCGGACCTGCGCAGCTTCCTGATCGAGAAGTTCTCTCTCCTGCGCAGCCTCGACCTCTACTACAGCCTCGACCACGAGGGACCGGCGATTTTCCAGTCGGCCGGCGATCATTCGATACGATTCACCCTGCTCAGCCGCTCGATCGATCAGCGCTTTGAAGACGCCCGCCAGTCCTACTCCCAGCAGCTGGCGGCCGCGGGCTTCGACGATCTGCTGAATCAATTCTGAGCCCCGTCGACTGAGCGAGCGAGCGAACCTTCCGCGGCCCGCGATGCAGCGCACCCACACCAAGAACCTCCAGCGGCTCCGGCAATACGTCAAGGCCTGCGAGGGCTTTGTCGGAGATCTGCGCGACGTGCTGGACGACCTGCACTTTCAGCGCGAGGGCGGCAGCGTTTTTCTGGCGGCGGACTTCTCCGAGGTCTTCGCGTACACCCTGCCGGGCGAGGGCGCCAAGGACATGGTGCACTTCGAGGATCCGCGGGCCGCGGAGGTCGGCCTGGCGATCGAGGCCAGCGCCCTCGACGCCATCTTCTTCGGCACCTTTGGGCCGACCCTGCTGCTGGCGCCGTATCGCGTGGAGCTGGCCAACTTCCTCCAGAAGCTGCGCACCTCAAACTTCGAGAAAACGGCCGTTCACCTCCTGAGCGCCCTCCACGAGGTGCGCCAGCTGCTCGAGGAGCCCGAGACCGCCAGCATCCTCAAGCTCGGGGAGAGCCTGGGCCGCGGTCAGCCCTTAGACCAGGGCCAGATCGACCAGGTGGTCGAGTTTTTTGAGCGCTATGCCCCCTCCCTGGTGCTCTTCGCCACCCGCAGCTCCTCCAACCCTCTGGGGCGGCTGCGCCATCTGCTGACCGACGGCCAGGTGGTGCCCCCCGAAAAGATCGAGGATCTCGACGGCTTCGAGGTGCGCGACGACGACGAGCTGGTGCGCGAAATTTTCGGCCAGCTCGAGGACTCGCGCCGCCACGGATCCTCGGGCGCCAACTACGTCGACGCCCTGGCCCTCGCGCACCTGACGCGAATGAATCGCTTTTTGGCCAAAAGGCGCACCCGAGTGGTTCTGGTGACCCGCAGCCGCACGCTCTCGAGGCCCCTCCAGCAGCTCGGCCTTTCGGAGGTGCCCCTGCGCCACCCGCGCATTTGGAGCACGTTCTTTCGCCCGGTGCACGAGGGCGGCTGGACCCAGACCCTGGCCGAGGTCGAGGAGCGTCACGGCGCTCTCGAGCTCTTCGTGCAGAGCGCCCGGGTGCACCTGCGCGAGGCCGACGATCGGGCGAGCGCCGTGGCGTCAGACACCGAGATCCACGAGACTCGGCGGCTGATCGAGCGCATCGAGCATTACGTCAACGAATGGCTTCTCGGCCAGCGGGTGATGCTCTCGGGGCACCTCCACCACGGCCCCGCCACCGCCGCGCCGGACCGCCCGTCAGGATCGGTCAGCGCCCCCGAAACCGTCGCCCGTCTGCTGAGCCTGATCGGCGACGATTCGAGAATCTTCGACGAAGTCCGCGAGCGCCTCGAGGGCGTGGCAAGGGACCACGAATACCTCGGGTGGTATCTGCACAGCGGCTCGCCGGACAACCGCAAAATCATCGGCTCGCGCCTGACCCTCGAGGGATTCGAGAAAAAGACCGTCTTCTCGACCACCGCCGACTCGATTCAATACACCCTGCAGTTCAGCTCCCGCAGCCTGATCCGCCAAATGCGCGGCATCCGGGACCGCTGGAGCATCACCTTCGAGGAGCTGCGCAAGCTGCTGCGCGAGGGCCTGGCCGAAAGCGACGACTACGAGCGCCTGCTGGTGATGGCCTACACCCTGGGACTTTTAGGACGCTGGCCGCTCGCCGAGCGCTACGCCCAGGCGGCGATCGACGAGACACTGCCCGAGGGCGGCACCAGCCGTCACGAGGGCTTCTTCTTTTTGGCCGTCTGCCACCGCAAATCCCAGCGCTCCCGAGAGCGCATCGAGGCCGGCCTCGATCACCTGACGACCGCCGTGGAGCTCAAGCGCCGGCACGTGGGCGACCCGCACTACGAAGATCCGCGCTACCTCAAGGAGCGGGCGACCCTGATGCAGGTGGAGCGCAGCCTCAGGCGCCTCGAGAAGACCCCCGAGACCGCCGAGGAAAAGGGCGCCGCCGTCTCCACCATCGAAAGAGCCCTGCGCGCCGCCGCCCGGGCCGCCACCGAAGACCGCTACCTGCGGGTCCAGGCCTACAATGGCCTGTGCTATCTCTACCTCACCGAGGGCGAGAAGTACCACGACGGCATGCGCTACTACCGCGAGCTGCTGGAGAACGAGCTGGCCCCAAACCCCGAAATCGAGTCCTGGCCGGGCAACTGCGTCGACACCCTGTGCTGGTCAAGATTCGTAGACGGCGGCCGCGAGGCCCCCACCGCCGATCTCGAGGAGTGGGCCCTCCGCCTCCAGGAAGTCATCCAGCGCCCCCTCTTAGCGCGGGAAGACCGCCAGAGAATCCGCCGCCACAGGAGGCGCATTCTCGACGTCCTCCGCACGAGACAGCCCCCGCGCGCCTGAGAGGCGCCCTCGGTTGTCACGGCGAGGCGGGTGTGATGCACTCCC
>JBCCLG010000869.1:0-2724 GCA_039027015.1 Acidobacteriota bacterium
AAGGCCTTTGTAGAAGCGGTCCCAGCCGTATTTGCTGATGCCGTGACGACGCTTCTCGTGCTGCACCGCCAGCTCGCCGACCCTGAAGCCGCGGCGGCTCGCCAGCACCGGAATGTAGCGGTGCAGCTCGCCGTAGATCGCCACCTGCTCGAGGGCCTCGCGGCGGTAGGCCTTGAAGCCGCAGTTGAAGTCGTGCAGGTCGACCTGGGCCAGTTTGCGGGTCGCCCAGTTGAAGAGCTTCGACGGATAGCGCTTGGAGGGCGGATCCTGGCGGTCGCGCTTCCAGCCGGAGACCAGGTCGAGGTCTTCGTCCTCGAGCTTCTCGAGAAAGCGCGGGATCTCCTCGGGCACGTCCTGCAGATCGCCGTCCATGGTGATGACGATCTCGCCCCGGCTGTGCTCGACGCCGGCTGAGATCGCCGCCGCCTTGCCGAAATTGCGGCGGAAGCGCACCAGCCGAACCCTCGGATCGGCGGCGTGGGCGGCGCGCACCCGCTGCACGGTCGGATCGGTCGAGCCGTCGTCGATGAAGACGATCTCGAAGCTGCGCTTCTCCTCCTCGAGCACCGAAGACACCCGGCGCACCAGCTCGTCGACGCTATCCGCCTCGTTGAGCACGGGCACCAGGACGCTGATGTCGAGGGACGCCTCGGGGACGGCGGCGTCCTGCGCGCGGGCGATGGCCGCGGCGGGGGCCGGGAGATCTGACGGGCGCACGCCGACGAGTTCGGGGCCGGAGGTCGTCATCATGAGGGGGAGAGGGGTGCTGTGAGGGGAGGGCGGTGAGCCGCGCGGGGCCGAGATCATAGCAGCCGCCGCGGCGAAGCGCGCGGCGCGGATCAGCCCATCAGCTGGTGGTAGCGATCGATGACCGTCTCGGTGGGCTCGACGTGGAGGTCCTTGAGCAGCTCCTGCAGACGCACAAACTGTCGGCGTACGAGGTCGCGGCGCCCGCGGGCGCCGTAGATCTCCATCACCGACAGGTGGATCCTCTCCTCGAACGGCTCCTCGAGCAGCAGCGAGCGGAAGGCGTCGAGCGCCAGGGTCTCGTGACCGGAGCGGGTGGCCAGGCCGCCGAGGCGCTCCAGGAGGGTCAGATAGCGGCGGTGCAGCCACTCGCGACGCGGCTCGATCCACGAGCCGTCCTGGCCGTCGAGGAGCGGTCCACGATAGAGCCGCCAGGCCCCCTTGAGAAGCCGCAGCGCCTCCTCGTCACGGCCGCCGGATTCGGCGTCCCGGGCGCCCGCGACGCCGTCCTCGAATTCGCGCACGTCGATCCGCCACTCGACCTCGGGGTCGAGAAGGTAGCTGCCCTGGCGGTAGACGATGCCGCCGCCGCGACCCCCGCCGAGGGCCTTGCGGGCGCCGCTGAGCGTGGGGTGAAGGTTGCGCTTGACGTGCTCCGCGGAGGCCTGCGGCCAGAGAGTCTCGATCAGGTCTTCCCGGCTCACCCGCTGGTCCGGCGCCAGGGCGAGGCGCGAGATGGCGAGCAGAGAGCGGTGCAGCCGCCAGCGGATCTCGCGCTCCCCCTCGCCGTCGAGGAGGCTGACCGTGGGCGCGCCGAAGAGGCGCACTCTGAATCGCCTCGGGCGTCCGGCGCCCGCGAGGCCCCGCCGCCCGGTCGCCGGGCCTCGGGGAAGCCCCGTCGAGAGCGCCGCCGCGGCCTCCGAGTCGCCCGCTCGCTCGAGCAGGCGGACGGCCTCGGCGGCGTCTCCCAGGGCGTAGGCCGAGGCCGCCAGGCGGCGGGCCGTGGGACGCCCGGCGTCGGCGGCGCCGATCGGCCGGAGATCGGGCGGCGCGTTCTCGCCCACCAGCCCCCAGCGCTGCTCGAGGTGGACGAGGGCCGCAAGGCCCGCGGCATCTCCCTCGCCCGCCAGGAAATGGCGCCAAGCCGAGAGCGAGGCCGGCTGCGATCTCCAGGCCAGAAGAGCCCGCCGCTCCTCGGCGGGCAGCGGAGAGAGAACCGCCCGCTCGAGGCCGCCCCGAAGCTCCTCCGAGCGCAGCGCCTTCTCGAGGCTGCCGAGCTCGGCCCGGGCACGCAGCAGCAGCAGACTCGCGAGCGGCCAGCCGGCCGCGAGGTCGAGGATTCGCCGCAGCTCCTCCGCCGGCAGGGACGCCCCCAGGCTTTCGCTGCAGGACTCGAGCTGCTCGAGGTCGAGGGTGAGGGCCGGATCCCGCGGCTTGAGAACCGCGGCCGGCGCAAAGCCGCTCCAGGTGGGACGGGGCGAGGCGGCGAGCACCAGGCGCGCGCCGTTGGGCAGCGCGGGGAGTGCCTGCGGCGCGCCCGGCGTCCCGGGCTCGCGAACCCCGGAGGAGGACGGCGGGGAGGCCGCGAGCAGGCCGATCTCGCCGCTTCGAAGGCCGCTCACATCCTCCCGCGTTACGGGCACGGCGGGCGGCTCGGACTCGGCGAGGGCCGCGAGCCACAGCTCGGCCTCGAGGCTCGACCAGGTCCACAGGGCGACGGGCCGACCGGGCGGCTCCTGACGGATCCGCTCGAGCAGCTTTCCCGCCGGCAGCCTCAGCTCGGTCGGCATCGTGTCCTCTTGAGGCTCCGCCCGCGGGGCGGGCGAAGCGACTCTCGCTAGCGCGCCTTCCGGCCCTTTTGAAGGAGGCGGTCGCGCACGATTTTCATGTCTTCCCAGGTCGGCCGCTTATACCTCTCGTGGCGCAGCAGGGCTGACGGCTGGTAGGTCACGCGCGTGGCGATCCCGCGCACCTCGT
>JBCCLG010000870.1:0-2723 GCA_039027015.1 Acidobacteriota bacterium
ACCGCGGCACCGGCCTCCGCGGGAAACTCGTGCTCTGCGACCTCTTACTTTGCCCTTCTGAGATCCACGGATACCGGCGGCGTGGCCCTATCGAGCGGAGGTTTTGAAGCCGGCGCGCAGCTCTTCGAAGCGCCCCAGGCCCTCGACGTCACGGGCTTCAGCTTCTTTGCCTTCGTGCACCCGGGGGAGGAAGCCTCCGTGGTGGCGGCCCTCTACCTCGGCGATGAAGACGGCCTTCCCTCAGGCGCGCCCCTCGCTTCCACGGTCGTATCGGTGACCGGCGGGGCGGGCAGTCTTGAGTCCATGCGCCAGCAGGCCACCTTCGAGAGTTCCGTGCGCGTGCAGCAGGACTACCTCCTGGTGATCGAAAACGACTCGGCGACGCCGCTTCAGCTGATCGCCAACAGCGCCGGGGACGGCGACGGGCGGGGCGAAGGTCTCTCTTCCCTGAGGACCGCGGGCGTGTGGCAAAGCGGTCTCGACGTGACGCTCCAGGGCCTCGCCTTCGACGCCGACTTCCTCCTCCAGCCCGACTACCGGGTCGTCGATTTCTTTGTGGGAATCGAAACCCAGTCGCCCTGCCTGGAGGCGCCCGGCGCCCTCGAGTTCACGGCCGACGCCTCGCCGGTCTTCACCAGCCGCTTCTACAACGTCGATTTCGAAAGCGCCTTTTCCTGGGAGTTCGGCGACGGATCCAAGGGCTCGGGCACCACGGTGCAGAACACCTACGACTCCGTAGGACCGTGGCCGGTAAGAAACGTGGGAACGCTGCGCTCGGGCCAGGGAGACGTCTGCTCAGCTCAGGGAAGCGGCTTCTTCGGTGCGATTCCGATCGTCGAAGAGGTCGTGATCCTCGACGACTTCAGCAGCTTCCGGGTGACCTTTTTCCCCAACGCAATGGCCACCGAAGACTGGCTCTGGGACTTTGGCGACGGCGCCACCTCCACCGCCCAGGCGCCGGTACACTTCTACCCTGGCCTGGGCTTTTTTACCGCCTGCGTGACGGCCTCCAACCGGTGCGGCGAGATCCCCCAGCTCTGCCTTGAGGTCCTCTCGCCCTTTCCGGATATTTCGGTGGCCGTTGAAACCGAGGTCGCGGAGCTCGACCCCGGATCGCCGCTTTCCTACACCGTGCTCGTCAGCAACTTCAGCGGCGCCGCCTCCGGCCCGCAAACGCTGAGCCTCGAGATTCCCGCCGGGCTTTCCGGCGTATCCTGGACGTGCAGCGTCTCGGGCACCGGCACCTGCACCCCCGCCGGCATGGACTCCATCCAGGATGCGATTCAGCTCGACCCCCAGTCGACGCTCACCTACACGGTCACGGGCACCTACCCGTCCGGCTCCACCGCGCCTCTCTTTCTTTTTGCTGAAGCCACCGTCCCGGGCGGCGATGAGACCGCCAACAACGCCGACTCCGCCCTCGTCTTCGCGACCGGCACTCTCTTCGCCGACGGTTTCGAAACCGGCGACCTCTCGAGATGGCTCATCCCCTAAGCGCGGCAAAGAAAAGGCCCGGCCGGCCTTTGGAACGTTCACGGCCGCGGAATGCATCTATTCCATGGGGCAAGACGAAAGAGGGCCTATCCAGTCCGCTATCGAGACCGGGCCTCCCCTGGACTGCCCGAGCTGCAGCCGCGCAACTGACACGGCCCAATATCGGTCTAGGTAGCGAACGCGGTTCCCAAAATATCTCTGCCTGTCGGCCCTAGGCAGGTCGACAGCCAAACGTCAAACTCTGGAGATGATTCGAATGACCAAGACTACGACTGTTCTCGTTGCCATTGGTTTGCTGTTGGGTGCCTCGCCGATTTTCGCGGATAGCTTCTCGGACCACGTGGGCTTCCTGCCCGACGGTCCTTCCATCAGTCAGGACGACGTCGTCAAGGCCCAGAAGATGTGGGGCGACGCTGTTGTGGCCATCGGTAAAGCCGGCGACAAGGCCCAAGAGGTCGCCGAGAATGCCGCTCGTACCGCCTACGCCTTCGACCTGGGTCCGATCCAGTTCAAGCCGACCCTCGCCGCCGAAACCCCGTTCCGCCCCGACCTCGAGGGCACGCTCAGCTACTTCATTTCCGGCAACAAGAAGTTTTCGGAAGACAAGGGCTTCGCGCTGCGCCCCTGGTCCAAGGTTCGCTTCGACAACGACACCGTGAAAATGCAGGGCAACATCGCCATCGCCATGGGCCACTACTACTTCACGGGTCCCGACGGCACGGAGACCAAGGTCGAGTACACCAAGGGCTACGTGAAGACCCCCGATGACCGGGTACTGATCTTCCTCCAGGACTCGTCTCTGCCCTACTCGCCCCAGTAACGGACAGCGACTTGCCTTAGCCGGCCTTCAACGGCCGTTCTCGAGACCCGCGGCTTTCTTTTGAAACCGCGGGTTTCCTGCGTCAGGGGCCCGTGAGCCCCAAAGGCGTGCCCTCCTCGCGTGACGGTGATAAAACCGCTGCATGAAGGTCTTGATCGCCTCGACTCCGCAGGAGCTCGCGAGCCGGCGAGAGCTGGCGACCCGGCTGGTGGAGTCCCTGGGCTGGCGCCCCGAGATCCACGATCCATCCGCCGCTCGCTCGGTCGCCCAGGGTCTTCTGCCCATCGCCGACTCGGATCTGGTGGTGGCGGTGGTCGGCTGGCGGCGCGGGGCCCGGGCCCGGGCCCACGATGGGTGGGGCGGGGGGCCCCCCGGGGGGGCCCACCCGGGGGGGGGGGGGTTAGCGCTG
>JBCCLG010000871.1:0-2720 GCA_039027015.1 Acidobacteriota bacterium
ATGCGGTCTCGCCCCTCACCTCGGGCAACCTGATGGTGGTGAGCCACGGCTATCGCGAAGGCACCCGCGCCTACACGGTCGAGGGCGGCAAGGTCGCCAAGGCCTGGCACCAGAAGAAGCTCGACGTGCACCACGGCGGCGCGCTGCTGCTCGACGACGCTTTTTACGGCGCCGCGTCCAACGGCACCTGGTACAGCCTCGGCATCGAGGACGGCGCGATCCGCTCCGAGGTGCGGCGCATGGGCAAGGGCTCGATGATCTACGCCGACGGCCGGATCTACGGCTATAACGAGGCCGGCGAGGTGATGCTGGTCGATCCCGAGGATCTCTCGGTGATCAGCCGCTTTGAGATCACCGAGGGCGAGGGCCACCACTGGAGTCATCCGGTGATCAGCGATTCGGTGCTCTACATCCGCCACGGCGACGTTTTGATGGCCTACGATATCGCCGCCGACGCGCCTCAAGAGTCGGCCTCGAGCGCCCGCTGAGGAATCGCCGTGGCGTCGTTCCCCTCCTCCTCCAGGAGACTCCTCGCCGGCCTCGGCCTGGTCGCGGCCGCGTGGTGGTCGAGCGCGACGGCGGCGTACGCCGAGGAGACGGGCGGCGACGCTCCTCCCGAGGCGATCGAGGCCATCCTGGCGCTCGCCGAGGAGCTGGAGGGTCGCCTTCAAAGCCTGCCGCCTGAGGAGCAGGCTCGGCTGAGGCTCCAGCTGGTGGCGCTGCTGCGGGAGATGCCGCCGCCGCCCCCGCCGGCCGCTGCCGCGAGCCCCGAAGCCGTCGAGCCGTCCGAGGAGGCCGTCGCCCAGCAGCCCGCGCCGCGCCCCCAAAGGCGGGTTGCTCCGGCGCCCGAGCCCACGAAGGGAGATCCGCCGAGCGTCGCGGCCCTGGAGCCCGGGGCCTCGGGCCCGACGGTCGAGGGACCCGGAGTGTCCGATTCAGCCCTGGCGCAGCCTGAGATCGTCGGCGTCGAGCCCTCGGGGATCGAGCCGTCCCGCGAGGCGTCGATCGCCGAGGCCGTGGAGCCAGGCGCGGCCCCGGAAACGAAGCCCCGGGCGACGGATCTCCCGCGCCCGCCGCGGGCCGAGCCGCCGGCCGGCGCGCGCCGGGAGGATCCACCTGCGCCCCGGAACCCCCGCCGCTGCCGCACCCTCGAACCCTTTGACACCGACGGCGACGGCAAGCTCACCGGCCTCGACCGCTACTGGCGTTATTTCTACCTCTGGACCGACGTCGACGAAGACCGCAGCGTCGACGAGCGCGAGGTCGAGTCGCCCTTCGAGCGCGGGATCCGCGAGGTGCGGGTCGATTTGCGCGAGTTCGTGCGCGGCAAGGGGAAGCGCAAGCGGTCGCTCGAGATTCAGCTCGAGGAGCACATTCTCCTGGACGTCGGGGGAGACGGCTGGTCCGGCGCCTATCCGCGCGGCGACGACGGCGCGCTGGCGGTCGACACCAGCGCGGTGCGAGAGGCCGGCGGGCCCGACGCGCGCGACGGCCGCGGCAGACCCCTCGAGGGCGTGCAGCCCATCAGGCCCGACTGGATTCTGGTGCTGCCGGACGGCGAAGAGCTGCGGGTCAACTGCCCGCGCGGCTGAGGAGAGAAGTCGAGAGCGGCGCCGGGCCCTCTCTCGCTCTCTCCCCTCTACGGCTTCAGCATGTGGCCGAGCTTGGAGCGCTTGGTGGCCAGGTAGTCGGCGTTCTCGTCGCCCGGCTTGATGATCAGAGGCTCGCGCTTCTCGATCTCGATTCCGTGGTCGAGAAGGGCCGACATCTTCCGCGGGTTGTTGGTCAGAAGGCGCAGCCTCTGCACCCCCAGGTGGCGCAGCATCTCGCCGGCGAAGCCGTAGTCCCGCAGGTCGTCTGGAAAGCCGAGGTGGTGGTTGGCCTCCACCGTGTCGAGCCCGCGATCCTGGAGGGAGTAGGCGCGCATCTTGTTGACCAGCCCTATGCCGCGGCCCTCCTGGCGGAGGTAGAGCAGCACGCCGGAGGGCTCCGCGGCGATGCGGCGGAGGGCCTCGGCGAGCTGGGAGCCGCAGTCGCAGCGCAGGGAGCCCAGGACGTCGCCGGTGAGGCACTCGGAGTGCATGCGCACCAGCGGCGTCTCGGCCGAGTCGGCCAGGTCGCCGCGAAAAAGCGCCATGTGGTGCAGGGCGGGCTCGTCGGGATCCGCGTAGGCGCGGGCCGTGAACTCGCCATGACGCGTCGGCATGCGGGCTTCACCAACAATCGGAAACTTGTTGCTTAAAATGTTCACGGCATTTCCGGCGGGTCGGCGCGGGTGAGGGGAGGCTCACCCGAAGGCACGATCAGGGGCGCGCGGCCGCTGAGTATATCCAGCGGGGAAGGCTCAGCCGTCGATCACCTCGCGGACCTTGAGCACCAGCTCTTCGATCGAGAAGGGCTTTTGGACCAGCAGAGCGCTGAAGTCTGCGGTCTCGGTGCCCAGCACCTGATCGGTGTAGCCCGACATGTAGAGGAAGCGCAGGTCGGGTTCGGTCTGCTGCAGGGTCCGGATCATCTCCGGGCCGTTCATTTCGGGCATCACCACGTCGGTGAGCACCAGGTCGATGCGCTCGCGCTCGCGCTCGTAGACCTCAAGACCGTGGCGGCCGTGGCGCGCCTCGAGCACCGAATAGCCCTGATGCTCGAGAAAGCCAACCGCCAGCGAGCGCACCCCCGGCTCGTCTTCCACCACCAGCACGGTCTCGGTGCCCTCGGGCAGC
>JBCCLG010000872.1:0-2715 GCA_039027015.1 Acidobacteriota bacterium
CGCCCTCGTGCCGTCGAGCCCCTGGGCCTGGCGGCGCGGCGTGGGAATCGGGCTCGGGTGCACCAGGGCCTGGACCTCCACCAAAAGGGGCCTCGAGCCGTGCAGGCTGGCGAGCACCGCGGAGCCCGGGCGGTGCTGCTGCCGGCGCGCCAGAAGCACCTTGGAGGGGTCGATCACCGGCACCAGGCCGGCGTCTCTCATCTCGAACATCGCCACCTCGCCGGTGGGGCCAAAGCGGTTCTTTTGCGCCCGCAGAATCCGGTGCCCGCTGGCGCCCTCGCCCTCGAAGGTGATCACGGTGTCCACCAGGTGCTCGAGCGATTTCGGACCCGCGATGGCGCCGTCCTTGGTGACGTGCCCGACCAGAAAGAGGGCGATCTCAAAGGCTTTGCACACCGTCACGAGCTGCTCCGCGCAGTGGCGCACCTGCGACACCGAACCCGGCGGCCCGGTGAGATCGGCGGCGCGCAGGGCCTGCACCGAATCGACCAGCAGAACGGGCGGCTTGCGCGCCTCGACGGTGGCCAAAATCGGCTCGATCTCCGTTTCGCCGGCGACCGCCAGTCCGCTGCCCAGGCACCCGAGCCTCTGGGCGCGCAGGCGCAGCTGGCGGGGTGACTCCTCGGCGCTCACGTAGAGCACCGGCGGGTCTTCCGCGGCCTCGGGCGCGGAGCCGCTGCCGGAGCCGGCCAGCGCGTGGCCGAGCTGCAGCAGGAGCGTCGACTTTCCGATCCCGGGCTCGCCGGCGAGAAGCACGGCCCCGCCCGGCACCACTCCCCCGCCGAGAACGCGGTCTATCAGCGGCGCGGCGCTGGTCCGGCGATCGACGCCGTCGTCCTCCACCAGGTCGAGGCTGCGCACGGCGGCGGGCTCTACCCGGGCGCGCCGGGCTTCACCGAGGAGCGTCTTGACACCGGCGGGCGGCGCGGACTCGACCTCGAAGCTGTCCCAGGCCTCACATTGAGGGCACCGCCCCAGCCATTTGGCGGAGCGGTATCCGCACTCGCGGCACAGGTACCCGGGGCGCTGCTTCTTGGCCATAAAGACTCAGAATCCGGGGCGCGCGGCTCGGGCTAGAAGTCGGGCAGCGGCCTTTCGCCGCCGGGTCCGCCGCTCGCCACCGGGCCGCCCTCCGCGGCTCCGCCCGACTCTCCCGCTCCCCCGCCCATGGGCTGCCCGCCGCCATATCCGCCGCCGTCGCCTCCGTGAAAGCGGTCGAGGTTGCGGAACGTGGTGCACTCGCCCTGAAAAACGAGATCCACGGTGCCGGTCTGGCCGTTGCGGTGCTTCGACACGATCAGCTCGGCCAGCCCCTTCACCTCGGGATCGTCCTTGTTGTAGAGCTCGTCGCGGTAGACGAAGCACACCATGTCGGCATCCTGCTCGATCGAGCCCGACTCGCGGAGGTCGGCGAGCTGAGGACGGTGATCGCCCGCCCGGCGCTCGGTCTGCCTGGACAGCTGGGAGAGGGCGATCACAGGGATCTCCAGCTCCTTCGCCAGCTGCTTGAGGCCCCTTGAGATATAAGCGATCTCGAGCTGACGACTCTCGAAGCGCCCGCCCGCCTGCATCAGCTGAAGGTAGTCGACGATCAAGAGCGATAAGTCATGCTCGACCTTGAGTCGTCTGCTTTTGGAGGCGATTTCGGCAAAGGTCGGGTTGGGCGAATCGTCGATGTAGAGCGGCGCGTTCTTCATGGTGCGCACCGACTCGTAGAGGCTCGACCACTGCGACTGCGAAAGCTGGCCAGAGCGCAGCAGCCCGAAGGGCAGGTTGGCTTCCGACGACATCACGCGCTGGGCCAGCTCCTGATCGCCCATCTCCAGGGAGAAGACGCCCACCGTGCGGTGGGCGCGCATCGACACGTGCTGGGCGACGTTGATCGCGAAGCTGGTTTTGCCCATGCCCGGGCGGCCGGCGATGATGATCAGGTTGCCGGGCACCAGTCCCTGGGTGATGCGGTCCCAGTCATAGAAGCCGGTGGGCAGGCCGATCATGCCCTCGGAGCGCTCCTCCAGGGAAGCGATCGTGCTGTCAAAGACGTCGCCGATGACGCTGAAGCCGCGCCTCATGGCCTGCTGACCGAGGCCGAGCACCGAGCGCTCCGCTTCGGCCAGAACCTCCGAGGCGGCCATGCCGGCCTCGAAGGAGTCGAAGATGATCTGCTGGCTCGAGGTGATCAGCTGTCGGCGAATCGAGCGTTCCTTGACCACCTCGACGTAGGTCTCGACGCGCCCGAGGTCCGGCAGGTCGAGGTCCAGGCCCGAGAGGTAGGCCATGCCGCCCGAGGCCTCGAAGGCGTTTTTTAGCTCGAGCTGCGCCTGCAGAGTGCGCAGGTCGATATCGTCGCCGGCCTCCTGGATGTCCAGCATCGCCTGGAAGATCAGCTGGTGGGAATCTAGGTAGAAGTCCTCGACCACCAGGCGGCCCGTGACCACGGCGAGCACGTGGGGCGCGAGCAGGATCGCCCCCAGCACGGCGCGCTCCGACTCCTCACTGTGAGGCAGGCTGCGCTCAAAGGGGTTTTTGATCTCGCGAGGGCCTTGACCGCCGCCGCGGCCTTGCCGCGAGGGACGCCCGGAGGAGCTTTCTTCCATAGCCCGCCCAGCTTAGACCACAAATCACCGGGAGAAGCGCATCAGCTTTCCCGATCGACCGATAGGTCGCAGACCCCCTTGCGGTAGGACGCGGGAACGACCAGCGGCTCAAGCGGCC
>JBCCLG010000873.1:0-2709 GCA_039027015.1 Acidobacteriota bacterium
CGCCACGCCCAGCACCGAGAGAATGGTGCCGATGCCGCCGACCGTGATCAGGAACCGCGAGACCTTATCGGCGATCAGCACGCTGCGCCGGGTTCTGCGCTCTCGCTGCACGCCGGTGAACGATTTCTTGGGAGCTCCGGCGTCCTCTGCCGGCGCCGGATTCTGCTCGTCTGTCATGGTCGCTCCGTCTTCTGCCCGAACGAAAAGAGAACGCGTCGACTCACTCACTCATGGAGGGGCGGGCCGGGGCGCCGGGTCCGCCCGCTGCCTCGGGAGGCAGCCAAAGGAAAGGGAGAGGTGGGGTGGGCCCACACCTTCACATAAACCGGGCGACGAAGCGAGGAGCGCCAGGACGCCGAGGGGCCGATCAGCTCGTGGCTGATCGGCCCGCGTGGCGGCGCGATGCCGCGGCGTCGCCCGCGCCGATCACTTACCGATGTCGATCCCGAGGTCGCTCAGGGTTTTCTTGGCGATCTCGAAGGACACCGGGATGTAGCCGTCCTTGACCACGACTTCCTGACCCTGCTGCGAGAAAATCAGCTTGATGAACTCAGCGCGCAGGGGGTCGAGGTCCTCACCGGGCTTCTTGTTGACGTAGACCAGCAGGAAACGAGCCAGCGGAAAGTCGCCGGCGCGATCGAAGTCCGCCGGAATCATCTCGCCGCCGACTTTCTTGGCGAGGGGCACGGTGGCCACGTCGGCCGTCTTATAGCCGATGCCGGAGTAGCCGATGCCGCCCTTGTCGGAGGCCACGCCCTGAACCACCGAGCTAGAGCCGGGCTGCTCCTTCACGGAGTTCTTATAGTCACCCTTGAACAGGGCCTGCTTCTTGAAAAAGCCGTAGGTGCCCGAGGCCGAGTTGCGGCCGTAGATCGAAATCGGCAGGCTCGCCCACTCGCCCTTGAGACCGGCCTGGCCCCAGCTGCTGATGTCGGAAGCATGACCGCCCTTGCGGGTGGAGGAGAAGATCGCGTCGACCTGGGCGAGGCTGAGGCCGGCCTTGGCGATCGGGTTGTCCTTGTGCACGTAGACGGCGACCATGTCGACCGAGGTGCGGACCAGGGTGGGCTTGTAGCCAAACTTCTTCTCGAAGGCGTCGATTTCCTTATCCTTCATCGGGCGCGACATCGGCCCGAAGTTGGACTGACCCTCGATCAGGGCCGGCGGCGCGGTCGAGGAACCCTTGCCCTCGATCTCGACCTGCACGTTCGGGTAGACCTCTTTGAACTTCTCGGCCCACAGGGTCATCAGGTTGTTGAGGGTGTCCGAGCCGATGCTCTTGACGGTGCCGGACACGCCCTGGGCGGCCTCGTACTCGGGCAGCCGCTCATCGACTTCAACGGCGGAAAGGGGCGCGGCGAGAGCCGCACCGGCGAGCAGAATCACAGAGCCTAGAGTCTTAAAGCGCATGATGCTTCCTCCTTGTTTCTCCGGGAATGATCCCTCGACGCGGGGGGAGAGCGGGCGGGCGGACCGGTCCTCGGTTCGCCGGCGTTCGCGGGCCTCTGCCGGGCCGGCAGACGACGCACGATTTGCCCTGTTGGGATCGGCGAGAAAGTATCGGCAGCTTGTAAACGCGCAAGGCACTGCGAGTGAAGAAACCGTGAAGGCCTCTCGAGAGAAACCTCCCGACCCGCGCCGTGTAGTCTCCCGGCCATGCCTCCGGAACTGCCCTTCCTCCACTCTCCCGCCGCGACCTACCCTGCGCTCGCGCTCGCCGGCCTGATCGCCGGCGCGCTCAACGTGGTCGCCGGCGGCGGCTCTTTCCTGACGCTGCCGATTCTGATTTTTCTCGGCCTTCCGGCGGGCGTCGCCAACGGCACCAACCGGGTCGGCATCCTGCTGCAGAACGTCGCCGCGGTGTGGAGCTTCCGGCGTCAGCGGGTGCTGGACCCACCGGAATTTCGGCGGCTGACCCTGGCCTGGGCAGCGCTGCCGGCCACCCTGGGGGCCGCGCTCGGAACGGGCCTGGCGCTCCGCACCTCAGACGCCGGCTTCGAGCGCGTGCTGGCGCTTCTTATGGTGGCGATCAGCCTCGTTTCGTTCTGGACACCGTCTCCCGGGCCGAGAGGGAAAAAGGGCGGCTCCGAGGCGAGAACAGACGCGGACCCGGGAGGCGAGATCCCGCGGGGGGGATGGCCGCTCGCCGCGTCTTTCTTCGCCGTCGGCGTCTACGGAGGCTTCGTGCAGGCGGGGGTCGGCTTTTTGATCCTCGCCGCGTCGAGCGCGCTCGCCGGCCTCGATCTGGTGCGCGGCAACGCGGTGAAGGTGGTCGTGGTCTTTTGCTTCACCGCCCTCTCCCTCGCGCTCTTCGCGTCGCGGGGGATGGTCAGCTGGCCCCACGGTTTGGCCCTGGCCTCGGGGACCGCCGCGGGCGGCGCCCTGGGAGCCCGCCTCACGGTGCTCAAGGGTCATCGCTGGCTGCGCGCCGCGGTGACGGCGTCGATCCTCGTATTCGCGCTCCTGCTGTGGCTGCGCTAGCGCCGGGCAGGTTGCCGGGTCGGCGTCGTGTACACTCCCGCCACTTTTCATTTTGCAGAGAGATCTCCCTGATGTTTCTACAGATCGCTCGACTGCTGCGCTTCGCTCTGCTCTCGCTTTGCCTACTCGCGGCTGGGCCCGCGGCGCGGGCCCAGCCCGCGGACGCCGCCGGCCCCGGCGCCGATAGGGCCGCGCTGCCGACGGTTCACGTCGGCATCGCGATCGACG
>JBCCLG010000874.1:0-2703 GCA_039027015.1 Acidobacteriota bacterium
ACGCCCTGTGCTTTGCGGCCGTGCTCGGGCTCTCGCCGCCGCCGGCCTTGGCCCTCACCGGCGGTCTGGTGCTCGCCCTCACCGTCAAGAATCCGCGCCCCGAGCTCGGCGCCAAGGTCTCGGGCCCCTTGCTCAAGGGCAGCGTCGTGCTCCTGGGCTTCGGCATGGATCCGGTAGAGACCCTGCGCCTGGGCGCCGAGTCGGCGGTGGCCTCGGTCTTCACCATCACCGCGACTCTGGCCTGCGGCTTTCTGCTGGGCCGCTCGCTGGGGGTCGGCCCGAGGACCTCCGCCCTGATCTCCTCGGGAACCGCCATCTGCGGCGGCTCGGCCATCGCCGCCGTGGCGGTGACCCTGGGGGCGGCTTCGGGGGAGGTCGCGATCGCCCTGGGCACCGTCTTCGTGCTGAACGCCGCGGCTCTCTACCTCTTCCCCTCCATCGGCGAGCTGCTCTCGCTTTCGGGTGAGACCTTCGGCTTCTGGGCCGGCATGGCCATCCACGACCTCTCCTCCGTGGTGGGCGCCAGCGCCCAATATGGCGAGCAGGCCCTTCAGGTCGCCACCGCGGTCAAGCTGAGCCGCACGCTCTACATCGTGCCCGTTTGCTTCATCGCCCTGTGGTGGTTCCAGCGCCAAAGCTCGGAGCTAGGGGACCGCAAGCCGGCCATGAAGTGGCCCGTCTTCGTCCTGTTCTTTCTGGCCGCGTCGGTCTCGAGGGCCTTTATCCCAGCCGTCGAGGGGCTGGCGCCGACCCTCACCACGGTGGCCCGAGCCGGCCTCACCGCCGCCCTCTTCGTGATCGGAGCCGGCCTCACTCCGGATAATCTCAGGTCCCTGGGCTGGAGGCCTCTGGCCCAGGGCGCCCTCCTTTGGCTGCTCATTTCCGTGACCTCTCTGGCGGTCCTCTCCCTGGGCCTGTAGCGCTTCGCCTGCGCTCTGGGCCTCTTTTTGGAGGTCCCGGAGCCCTTTTCCTCCCTTCCTCAAAAGCGCAGAGAGCGAGATCGATCCACGGACGGCTGCGGCCGGGCTGTCTTTAGGCTATGATCAAAATATGCTTCTCGCACATATTTTTTCTGGTCTCGTGTCATCACCCCTGCCTAAAGTCCGGGACGGCCTGCTCGGGATCGTGCTGGTAACCGCGGCGGTCCTCCATGGCCTGCGCATGGAGGGCTACCACTTCGAAGACGCCTTCATCACCTTCCGCTACGCCCGCAACGTGGCTGACGGTCTGGGCTTCAGCTTCAACCCGGGAGAGCGGGTGCTCGGCACCTCCACGCCTCTCTTTACGCTCCTCCTGGCGGCCCTGGCGTGGGCCGGGCTCGATGTGCCGACCGCCGGCGTGTGGATCTACTGCTCGAGCCTGAGCCTGGCCGGATTTCTGGGGGCCTGGCTGCTGCGGCGGCACGGCTACGCCAACGCCGGGGTGTTCTTCGCCCTGACCACGGCCTGGGCCCTCGGCCATGCTTTGGCCTATCTCGGCATGGAGACGACCCTCCATCTCGCCCTGATTTTTGCCTGTTTACTCGCCGCGGATGCCGAAAGACCCGCGACGGCGGGCGCGCTGCTCGGCCTGCTCTGCCTGAACCGCTACGACGGCGCGGTGGTCGCCTTCGCGGTCGGGATGTTTCTGTGGTGGCGAAGGCGGCGTCCGCCGTGGACCGAGGCGTTCACCGCGCTCGCGCTCTTCGGGTCGTGGCTCCTCTTCGCGCAGGTCTACTTCGGCTCGATTTTTCCCAACACCCTGTGGGCCAAAGCCGGCGACGCGGAGTTCTTGCCCTATCTCCAGAACGTCTTCTACGTCGGGGGGAGACAGCTCTTCAGCCCGCTTGGCGAAATGTCGATTCACGCCTCCTGGCCCGTGAGGCGAGGGATCCTGATTCTCCTCTTCCTGCCCTCCATCCTGTGCCTGAGGCTCATCTTCAGCGCTCCGAGGCGCTCGCTGCTCGTTCTTCCCGCCTTTGCGCTCCTGATGTCGGTGGGCTACGCCGTCATCGGTCCGCCCCGGGAGCATCAGTGGTACCACCTGCCGAGTCTCTACGGGGCCTTGGCCTGGGCCTGTGCCGGCTGGGGCGTGGCCGCCGGGTTCCTCGAAACGCGCTGGCTTCGGGGGGCTCGCGCCGTAAGGACGCTGGCAACCTCAGCCGCGACTCTCGCCGTTCTCGCGACTCTCCTCAGCCTGCCGAGGGCGGTCGAAGCGCGGGTCGGTTCGTACCTTTCGAGCGGCGTGCAGCAGAAAATCGAGGCGTACGACCGCTTCATCGACTACATCCGAACCGCGGGCCTTGAGGGCGGCTCGATTCTGACCTACGAGCCCGGGTACCTCACCTTCCATACGGGTCAGCGGGCGATCGACGCCGCCGGGCTGATCACGCGGGACGTCTATTTCCACGGCCCGAGCGGCCGGCAAAGCCGTTGGTTCTCCCTGGTGGAGGAGTTCGAGCCGGATCTCGCCGTGCTGCCCTTGATCGAAGCGAGGCCCCGGGCGGATATGCGGGCGGCCTTCGTGCCCGTTTCCACCGCCGCCGCTCAGCTTTGGCTGCTGCTCCACCGCCGCGCCTTCGAAGAGAATTTCGAGCGCCTTTACGATCGCTGGCTGGAGGGCGCCGCCGCCGCGCCCCCGGGGGCGCGGACCCCGGAAGAGCAGGCCCTCGACATCAACGAGGATTGGCGCCTTCAGGGAGAGCCGCTAGAGAGTCGCGAGGGA
>JBCCLG010000875.1:0-2703 GCA_039027015.1 Acidobacteriota bacterium
CATCAGGTCCCACCACAGCTTCTCGCGGCGCGAGACCTCGTCGAGATCGCGCACGCGGCCGAAGTTTTGGACGTAGCGGTTGTGGCGGCAGAGCATGCGGAAGCAGGCGGTGCTGATCGGCCTTTTGGCGGCCAGGCCCAGGAGGCGTACGTCGTTTCCGACCTGGTGGATCGGCTGGCCCCATTCGCTGTAGCCGCCGAAGATGGTGCCCAGCTTCTCGAGGGCGGTGGCCAGGCGCTCCTGCTTGAGCCCGGTGAGGAGCTTGGTGAGCACCGGCAGCGTGACGTTGCGGTGGGTGGTGGGATCGGCCAGCTTGACGTCGACCCCCAGCTCCTCGCCCACGATGTCGCGGATGTTCTGCGCGGTGAGCCGGTCGTCGGTCGCGAGGTGCACCCTTTCGCCGACGCTCTCGGGGCGCCTCAGGGCCGCGACGATTCCCTCGACCACGCGGTCGACCGGAATGATGTTGAGCTGCGCCGAGGGGTCGCCCGGGAAGATGCAGGCGAGGCGGGCCAGGGCGGCGGCGCGGGTGCGGTCGAAGACGTTGCCCTGCTTATGGGTGAGCGCCTCGTGCGCCCGGCCGAAAACGTTGACCGGAGCGTTGACGACCTTGGTGTCGCCGCGGTTGTTGCCGCCGCGCGACTCGCCGATCACGATCGCCGGGCAGAGCTGCACCACGCGCAGGCCTTCGTCGAGCATGTAGCGCTCGGTCTCCAGGGAGGCGATGGCTTTGGTGAGCTCGTAGAAATTGTTGTAGAAATTGCGCGGGAAAACGATTTCGTCCTCGCGCGCCATCGACTTCACCTGGCGGCCGTGGATGTAGGACGTTTCGATCGAGAGATGAGCCACGAACGGGCTGCCCTCAGCGTTCTGCAGGCCGAGGGAGAAATCGAGGGCGTTGACCGTGCCCAGCACGTTGGCGCGGAAGGAGAGGTCGTAGGGATCGTCGAAGGCGACGCTCGCCGCGCAGTGGATGACGTGAGTGAGGCTCTGCTGAAGCTCGGCGTAGTCCTCGTTAGAAATGCCGAAGCGCTTCTCCTCGATGTCGCCGGCCACGAAGCGGAACTTCTTGGCCGCCTCGGTACCCTCGAGCCACAGACGACGCAGCAGGGCCTGGCCGCGGGTTGCCGGGCTCAGGGTCTCAATCACCTCGCCGGTCTTGCGGTCTTTGATGACCTTCGGCCGGATGACCACCACCATCTCGACGATCTGGGGGTCATGGGCCGCCTGCCACATGATCTCCTGGCCGACGAAGCCCGTGCCGCCGGTGAGCAGCACCCGGATGTTGAGCGACTCTTCATCGCGAGCGGCCACCTGCTGCATGAGAGCTCGCCCCTTGAGCTCGACCATGCGCCGCTCGATATCCTCGGGGCTGGTCTTCGCCTTTCTGAAGCGGAAGTAGTACTCCTTCTGCTTCAGGCCGAAGAGGGTCTTGGAAACGACCTCGGTATCTTTATTGACGATCTTGCCGATGCGCTCGGAGATCTTGACGCCGGTCTGGCGGATCTCGCGCATGCGCTGACGCACGAGCGACTCGTCCTGCGTGGAGTCGAGCAGCCGCGACATGAAGCGCCGAGCCTGAACGTCGGCCGGGTGGTAGTCGCGGTGGTGCCCCACCAGCAGCTGCTTGGGTTCGATGGGGTCGTCGATCACTTCGCCGGTGATCAAGCTGACCTTTTCGATGTAGCTGGAGGGATTGGTGTCGAGAGTTTGTTCGCTCATGGTCGCGGTCCTCGGCTTGGTGAAGGTGCCGAGAACCTATCCTGACGCCAGGAGAAGCGCAAGGATCGGCGAGGGCCCCGAGGGGAGGCGGGGGGCCGAAGAAGGAGAGGCTCCGCTGAGAGAAACGCCTCAGGCGAGCACGTGGAGCGGACTGCGCGCCTCGGGCTCTCGGCGCGGAGGCATTTCGGGGGCCCTCGGGACGAGCTCCGCCGTGCTGCTCTCGAGACGACGGGCGGTGACCCCGCGATCCTCAACCCTCACCACCTTGACCAGGCCCAGCTCCCCTATCGGCACGGGCTCCGGACCCGCCTCGGCGAAAACGCGCACGTAGTGATCGGTCAAGCCGGTCCAGCGGCCGTGGCGCTCCCCGTCCCACACCACGCCCACCGTCTCGCCCACGCAGCCGCGCCAGAAGGCGCGCTCGCTCTCCGCCGCCACCGCCTGCATGCGCCCCATGCGCTCTTTCTTCACCGCCGGCTCCACCATGTTCGGCAAACGGGCAGCTCGCGTTCCGGGCCTGGGCGAGTAGGTGAAGAGGTGAGGCTTGGCGAAGGCCAGCCGCTCGACGAAGGCGAGGCTCTGCTCAAACTCTTCGTCGCACTCTCCCGGGAAGCCGATGATCACGTCGGTGGTGAGCGCCAATCCCGGAATGCGCTGCCGCAGCCTCTCGGCGAGCGCCTCGTACTCGTCCGCCGAGTACGGGCGCCGCATGCGGCTCAGGGTCGCCGTGCAGCCGCTCTGGAGAGACATGTGAATGTGACGGCAGAGGCGCGGATCCTGCCAGAGATCGATCAGCCGATCGTCGAAGCGCCAGGGCGCCAGCGAGGTCAAGCGGATGCGCGGCGCGGTGGTGCGCTCCAAAAGAGCCGACGCGACATCGAAGAGGCGATGGCGGCCGTCGTCGTATTCGGAGATCTGGACGCCCGTCACCACCACTTCGCGGTAGCCGCCGTCGGTCAAGGCCTGCACCTCGCGCACGAC
>JBCCLG010000876.1:0-2702 GCA_039027015.1 Acidobacteriota bacterium
ACGCTGCCGGTCGAGATCCTGAGCCTCGAGCTGGGACCGCCGGACTGGCCCGTTATCGCCCTGACCGACGACGGCATCTCGGTTCTGCGCCTCGACGCCGACCTGCGCCCGCGCTTCGAGCCGGTGATCGAAGATCGCTCGGTCTTGGCCCGGAGCGGCGCCCTGATTCCGAACCTCGGCCTGGTGCACGACCTCGATGGCGACGGCGATCGCGATCTCCTCCACGCCGCTCGCGACGGCCTGGCGGTCTACCCCGGCGGGCGCACCTGGCCCCCTGCGCCCGCCTCCAGGCTCGCGCTGCCGACCGACGAGCGCAGCACCTCCCGGCTCGGTCCGCAGCGCCGCTTTCCGCTGCCCGAGGTCGCGGATATCGACGGCGACGGGCGGGCGGACCTCCTCTTCCCGAGTCACGAGAAGGGCTGGCGGAGCGTCGAAGTGCTGCGGGGCCTCGGCGGCGGCCGCTTCGCCGCGCTCCCCGAGCCCCTCGAGATGCCGCCGCCGCCGGCGTCCGAGGAGTGCCCGGAGGGCTGCCCTGAGTCGGGCGAGCGCCTGGTTTTCCTCGGCGACCTCGACGGCGACGGGCGGGCCGAATACGTCACTCGGCGCAGCCTCAGCGCCGACGACGCCGGGATGCGCCAGGAGTTTCGCGAGGCCAAGAGCCCGCCCAACCGCTATCGCTTTTTTCGCTCGGGATCGGACCTCAGCCCGGCCACCGAGCCCTACGCTACCCTCGACGCCCTCGGCTACGTCATCGACGTCGAGACCGACGACGAGAGGGAGTTCTCCATTCCCGGTGGCTTTCAGGACCTCGACGGGGACGGCCGGCAGGACCTGGTGGCCCTCACCCTCGACTTCTCCATGATGCAGATCGTGCGCATCATGACCACCCGCACGATCTCCGTGGGCCTCGACTTCAGCCTCTACTGCCAGACTGCCGAGGGCGGCTTCCGCGAGGTGCCCGATCTCGACCTCTCGGGCCGCTTCAAGCTCAACCTCGACGACGTTCGCCTCTCCCAGCTCTCGCTCTTCGACGGCGATTTCGACGGCGACGGCCGCGCCGATTTCGTGCAGCTCGGGCGCGGCAAAACGGTGAGCATCCACCGCGGGCGGGAGGGCTGCGCGTACCCCAAGAAGCCCGACCTGGTGATCCAGCTCGCCGAAGAGCCCCGGGACCTGGCGCTGGTGGAGATCGAGGATCTCGACGGCGACGGCCTCTCGGATCTGCGCATCGTGCAGCCCGACGGCCTCGACGAGCCGGGGGTGACGCCCACCGTACGCCTCGATCTCTACCTCTCGCGGGAGCTGGCGCCATGAGGCCTCGCGCACGCCGCCCCTTCTCGGGCCGCTTCTCGGCGGCCCTGCTTCTGGGCTGCTCCGCCTTCGCGATCGCCTTCGCGCCGCCCTCCGCCGCCCAGGAGAGTCAGGATCCTCCGCCGCCTCCGCTCGGCGTTTGGCGCGCGTCCGTGGGCGGTCTCGAGGTCCGAGAGACGGTCTTGCCGCATCCTTTCCTGGGAGCCGCGGCGTGGCCCGGGGGCGGCTTGGCGGTGCTGGTCGGCGGTGAAGATCCGGGGGAGGAGCCGCAGGTTGAAATCTCGGTCGGCGCCGGCGACTCGCCGCCGCCGCCGGAGGCGCCGGATTTGGCGAGCTCCGGATCTCCGGCCTCGGGCGAGGGGGCACCGCGCCAGCTCTTCAGGGTGCGCGGAGAGCGCGGAGATCTCAGCCCCGTGCTCGAGAGCCTGCCGGAACGCGTCGACGCCATCCTCGAGGTCGGCGGCCGACTGTGGTTGGGCAGCGAGGAGGCCCTCTACCGGGTCGTTGAGGGCGCCGGCGGGGCGCGTCTTGAAACCGTGATCGAGCGTCCCGGCCTGGGCCTCGCCGCCCTGGGCCGGGGCGATCTGCTGAGCGCGGACTCCCTCTGGCTGCCTCGGGTCGGCGCGCTGGAGCACTACCGCCTGGCGGTCTCGGCGGGCGGCGCCCTCACGGCCGAGCGGCTCGAAAGCCACGAGCTGCCGGTTCTCGCCCGGCGCTTCAGGCGCTCTTTGACCCTGCGCAGCCGTCCCGTCTTTCGGCTGCCCTCAGGCACCCTGGTCGCGGGCCCCGAGAAGGTCGGCCCGGCGAGGGTTCGGCACATCTTTTTCCCGGCTCAAGAACCGTCGGCGGAGGGCTCGGAGTCCTGGTCGCGCTTTCCCGGGCCCGAGGACGTCGATCGCGCCTGGTACCTCGAAATCGACGGCCAGCCGGCCTTCCTGGCGGCCACCACCCGCGCCGATCGCCTGGGGGTTTTCGAGAAGCTCAAGCTGCGGATTTTTCGCCTGCGCGCCGACCGCACCCGCGCCGGCCGCGAGCCCATGTTCGCCCTCGAGACGCGCACCCGCAACTGGTACGGCGTCGAGCCGCGGATCCTCGACTGGGACCGCGACGGCAAAGACGACCTGGCGCTGATCCAGCCCGCGGGCCTGCGCAACAAAAGCCTCGTTGTCGACGTCTATCGGGGGCGCGCCAACCGCTTCAATCCCAAGCCCCTGCGCAGCTCCGTGGACGCCGAGTCGGCCCGCTGGCATTTTGGCGACGATCTCGACGGCGACTCCGTGCCCGACCTCATCGTCGGCACCAATACCCTGGAGATCTACCGCGGAGACCCGAACTCCCGCCGTCGGGTGCTGGAGAAAAAGCCGTGGCGCACCCTCTCCGCGTCGGCTTTC
>JBCCLG010000877.1:0-2695 GCA_039027015.1 Acidobacteriota bacterium
GCGAGGCGCTCCTCGAGGTCTACCGCTGCGCCGCCGGCCTGCTGGCGGCTGCGGGGCTAGGGGCGGCTCTTTTCCACCGCCCCCTGCTCGAGACCTGGGGCTCCATGCAGCGCGGAATTCCCGGCACCGTGGCCGCCCTCGCCCTTTTGGCCCTCCTCCCCTTCGCCCTGCTCCTGTTCGCCGCGCGGCTCGGCAGAAAGCGCGCCGCCGAGGGCGACGACGCGCCTCGGGCCGCCGGCCGGAGCTTCGAGATAGCCCTGGTTTTCTTCTGGCTGCTGGCCGCGGTCCTCCCGGGCCTGGTTTTCTTCGAGTCGGCGTGGCGGGTCGAGATCCGCTCCTTGGCCAGCGGCCTCTCCGCCTGGCAAGAGCGCAGCCTCCAGGAGAGGCGAGCGCGCCTCGAGGGGGAGTGGCGGGGCTTTTTGACCGCGGACCAGCTGAGCCGCCGGCTCGAGGCGCGCGGCGATCGATTCTTCCTGCCCGTCTTGAAGGCGCGCTCGCCGGCGATCCGCGGCAGCTCGCTGGCCGTTCTGGCCGACGCCCTGCCGAGCTACAACAGCACCTCGAGCCTGATCCGCTTTCGTCACGGCCAGGGGGGAGAGCCGAGGCTCTCGGCGCCGCCGGTGGCGCGGCCTGACGCGCCGCGCGCCGCCTCTCTTCTCTCGGCGCACTCGCTCTTCCGCGGCCTGCTGGTGCCGGCGCTTCTCCTTCTGGGTGGCTGCCTTCTGCTGCGCCGCCTGCTGGCGCTGCGCTCCCTCAAAGTCGTTCCCCGCGGGGCGCTCGCCACCCTCGAGCCGGCCGCCCTGCTCGACGAGCTGCGGCGGCGTCCCGGTCTGCGCCGGCTGGCGATCCTGACGTCAAACCGGCATTGGTCCAGGCTCGAGGCCCTCGAGAAGGTCGACTTTGTGGACCTCTCGAGCGCCTCGAGTGCCGCCGCCCAGACCAACGCCGTCACCGGACCGGCACCCGCGGAACGACCGCTGCTCGTCACCGGTATCGAGCAGTCCTTCACCGATCCGGAGGCCGCGCGATCGGCGATCGACCGGCTCAGCGAGATCCTCGCGGCGGCGCCCGAGCGCCCGATCTGCCTGCTCGCCCGCGCCGATCCCCGAGCGCTTTTAGAGGAGTCGATCCGCGAAAGAGCCCAGGCGCCGCCCGGGCGAGAAACCGCCGGCATCGTGGATTTCGGCGACGCCCAGCGCTGGCTTCGCCTCTTGGGCCGCTTCTCGAGCGCTTATGTGCCGGTGCCGGCGCCCGACGCCAGGGCGGCCGGCTCGTCCCAGGCCGAATCTCCGGAAAGCGAATACGCTTCGAGGCTAGAGAGCGAATACGCTGCGAGGCTAGAGAGCGAATACGCTTCGGGGCTAGAGAGCGAATACGCTTCGAGGCTGTGGGGCTGCTCGGAGAGCGAGCGCCTGGCCCTTCTCCATCTGGCCGCCGAAGGCGTGATCAATCCCAAGCAGTCGGCGGCCGTCGGCAGCCTGGTGCGTCGCGGGCTGCTGACCACCCGAGACGCCGGCCGGCCCCTGTCCTTCGTGGACGCCGGCTTTCGCCGTTTCGTGATCGGCCACGCGCGCTCCCAGGCCCTCGCCGACTGGGAGCAGGAGGCCGGACGCCGAGGCTGGCAGAGCCTGCGCATGCCGGTGGCTTTCGTGTGCGCGGCCTTCCTGCTCTTCCTGGTCCTGGGCAACGACGAGCTTCTGCACAGCCTCGGCGGCGAGGTCTCCGGCCTGGCGGCTCTCCTGCCCGTCTTGATCGGTCTGCTCGCCGGCACGCGAGATTGAGGGGCCCCGAGGGGGGGACGGCGCGGGGGCGCCGCGTCGGGAGGCGAAGCCTCAGGGCAGGGGGTCCACCACCCCCGCCGTGCCGCCGCCTCCCCGAGGCTCGGCCGCGGCCTCAACCCGCGCGGCCTCGCCGCCCGACCGCAGCCAGCGCACCGCCTGCACCTGGGCCACCGACGGCTTGATCTCGAGCCGATGCCCTCGAGCCTCGAGCGCGCCGCGAGTCTCGGGCGCCAGGGCGTCGGCCTCGTGGTAGAGCACGTCCGGGCGCCACTGGTGGTGCAGACGAGGGCGGTCGAGGGCGGCCTGCAGGCCGTCGCCGTCGACCCACAGGTTGAGCAGCACCTGCAGCGAGGCGGTGGGGATGCGCGAGCCGCCGCGGCCGCCGAGGGCCACCGCCTCGCCGTCGCGCCAGGCGACGGTGGGCGTTTGCGAGGAGAGCATGCGCTTGCCGGGGCGCACCGCGTTGGCCTCGCCCTGCACCAGGCCGTAGAGATTCGCCCTGCCCGGGGCGGCGGCGAAGTCGTCCATCTCGTTGTTGAGAAAGAAGCCCGCCTCCGGCACGTAGAGCCCGCAGCCGAAAAGGCCGTTCAGGGTGAAGGTCAGGGCCACCAGATTGCCCTCGGCGTCGACCGTCGAGAGGTGCGTGGTGTCGGCGCTCTCCCGGGCGGAAGGGGCGCCGGCCGCCTCGCTCGACGGCGCGACGGCGGACGAAGGGGTGGCCCTTTCGCGATCGATCGACTTCATGTGGGAAAACAGCCGCTCGGCGGCCAGGAGATCTTCGGCCGTGGCCGCGGTGGTCGTCGGATCGCCGAGCAGGAATCTATCGGCGTAGGAGCGCCGCAGGACCTCGCTCAAAAGGTGCGCGCGCTCGGCGCCGAAGCGCGGATATTCGCCCCAGCCCATGACCTCGAGCA
>JBCCLG010000878.1:0-2693 GCA_039027015.1 Acidobacteriota bacterium
CCGCACGGCCCTCGAGCGGCTCAAGAAAGAGGTGCCCATCTGGAAGCGCGAGCACTATCTGGACGGCGACGCGGCGTGGCGCGAGGAGGAGTCGCTGGCCGGCGGCTGACCGGCAGGCTGCGCGGAGAGATCGCCCGCCTGGCTCTCCAGCCATCGCCAGTAGGCGGCGTCCAGCTCGCTCCACGAGCCGCCGAGGCTCCGCCTCAAGGCCTCCGGGTCGATCGGCTCACCGCGCGAGGTGCGGGAGAGAAAGCCGCGGAAAGCCGCGGCCTGCGCGCCGTGCAGGAGGGATCGGATCCACAGCGCCGAGGCGTCGTAGTGCATGCGGTGCTCGCTCGAGCGCACGAAGCCGTCCCAGTCGAGGCTCAGGAGCCTCTCGAGCGACGGCAGCGTCTGCCGCCGAGCTCTTTGGGCGGTCACCTGCAGGGACGCCAGGGCCCCCTCGGTGATCATCCGCCCGCCTCGGCGGTAGCGAAGCCCGCTCAAGCCCGAGGGATCGAGCCTGCCGCCTGGGCCGAGCCGCAGATTGGAAAGGTCGTCGCACAGCCCCTCATCGAGCCAGGGCGGCAGGGAGGGTCCGATCGCACGCCGGTTGATCAGGTGGATCAGCTCATGCAGAACGGTGGAGGTCACCTCGTGATGCGCCCTGTCGCCCACGAAGATCACCGCCAAACCGCCCACGGCGTGCCCGGCGGCGGGCAGCCCGCCGAGGCCCTCGAAGCTCTGCAGACGCATGAAGTCCGACCGGCGCGCGAAGAGGACGATCGCCTCCCTGGGGCTGCCCTTGGGCACCAGACCATAGCGCCGCGTGTAGGCCTGCTCGAGGCCGCGCACCGGCGCGTCGAGGGCGCTCAAATAGGCGTCGTCCACCACGTCGGTGTAGAGGGGATAGGCCCCCAGGCGCAGCTCGCGCTCGCGCTCGCCCAAAAGCTCGCGGGCGCGGGCCAGGCGCTCGGGATCCGGAGACCTCGGGTCCATGGGCAGGGGCGGATCCGGCTCGCTGCCGAGGGGCGGGGAGTGATCGCCGTAGTCCTTGAGATAGACCCAGGCCTCGCCGCCGTAGTGCCAGACCCGGTGCCAGTCGCCGCGCTGCTCGAGGCGCGGTAGGTGAGTGATGGTTCTGAGGCTGCGAACCACCTCGGAGCGACCCGACGGCTCGACCCGCAGATTGGCCCCCGCCAGCGCCCACACGTAGGCGGGCGGACCCTCCCACGGGGGCTCGAGGGATTCGGTGGCCTCTAAGGCCAGGGTCTTGCGGAGGTCTTCGGCGTCTGCCGACAGCGGCTCGGCGGGCGCCTTGAAGGCCGCTCGCAGCGCTCCCACGGAGCCTCCGACGGCGGGCAGCCGCTCGGCGGCGCGGAAAAGGGCCGCGTCGGGATCTCGGCTCATCCAGGCGAAGAGCCCGAAGAGAGAAAGAGCCAGTACCAGCACAACGACGGGAAAGCGCGACGGTCTCATGGGAATGACTCCAGTCTCCCGAGCGCGCCGGAGGGCGTCAAGCCGCGAGGGATGAGGCGTCGGCCGTTTGAGGGCCGAGACGCCCGGAGAAGTGACGTAAGATCCACAGCTCCCCGAGGCACCTCGCGGCGCCGCCATTCATCTTCCCAGACTTTCTGAACGCGGACCTTCCATGAGCTTTCATCAATTCACCGGCACCGACGACTACCTGGCTTCCGCCGAGCTTCGCGACGCGGTCAACGTCGCCATCGCCCTCGAGCGTCCCCTCCTCATCAAGGGCGAGCCGGGCACCGGCAAGACCCAGCTCGCCGAGGCCATCGCGCGCGATCTCGACATGGAGCTTTTGACCTGGCACGTCAAGTCGACGTCCAAAGCGCGCGACGGCCTCTACGTGTACGACACCGTGCAGCGGCTCAACGACGCCCGCTTCGGAGACCGGGACATCTCAGACATCCGGCGCTACATCAAGCTCGGGCCCATGGGGCGCTCCTTTCGCGCCGAGGGTCGCCAGGTGCTGCTGATCGACGAGATCGACAAGGCGGACATGGAGTTTCCCAACGATCTGCTCCACGAGCTGGACCGCATGAGCTTCTTGATCGACGAGACGGGCGAGACCGTGACCGCCGCCGAACGGCCGATCGTGGTGGTGACCTCAAACAACGAGAAAGAGCTGCCCGACGCCTTCCTCCGGCGCTGCGTCTTCCACTACATCGCTTTTCCCGGCGAGGAGCTGATGAAGGACATCGTCAAGGTCCATCATCCCGAGCTTCAGGAAGAGCTGCTGCGCCAGGTCCTGATCGCCTTCTACTGGCTGCGCGAGCAGCCCGAGGTGCGCAAACGCCCCTCGACCAGCGAGCTGATCGACTGGATCGGGGCTCTGCGCCAGGCGGGGGTCGACGCTTCTGCCATGGAGGAGAAGCTTCCCTTTCTCGGCGTTCTTCTCAAGCGGGAGCAGGACCTCGAGGCGGTGAGCGGTCGGCGCCGTGGGGGGCAGCGGTTTAACTGAGAGGGCTTGCCGCGGTGTGGGCGCTGCCGGGAGCCGCCCTCCGCTGCGTCGCCCGGTGCTCTTCTCTCGGCCCCCTCAGAACTCGCGCGGGCCAACCGACTTGATGCCATAGTCCTCCAAGGTGGCGGGCTCTTCGCCACGCTGAGACTCAAGATCCCCATCGATTTTCCCGCCGCGACTTCCGCCGTCGGCTCCAGTCCGCCTCCAGAGATGGGGGTCTCCCGCTTAG
>JBCCLG010000879.1:0-2692 GCA_039027015.1 Acidobacteriota bacterium
CCGCTTCGTCCTGGGCGCGTTCGTCCTGATGGTGTTCAGTTCCGCCGGTCCATCCCGAAGTGAAGACCTCACCGACGGCTTCTCGCGCGATGCCGAGGCCTACGCTTCCTACTTCAACGTCGGCCTGAAAGAGGCCAAGCATCGTTTGGTTCTGCAGCGTCAGGCCGGCGCCCTGGACGAGCTGCTGGCCGAGGAGGCCGTCGACACCTTCGGCGGACTTTGGATCGACCACGCGCCCAAGTTCAAAGTAACGGTTCTCTCGACCGACGCAGGCATGATGCGGCCCTTGCTCAGGGCACATCTCGAGCGGGATTTGGCGGCTCTGGTGGAGGTCGAGGCGGCTGACGTAACGCTGGCCTCGCTGCTGGCGCAGCAGGAAGAGGTCCGCGAATTTCTTCAGGCAGAAAAGCTCGAGGCGGACCTGTCGATCGACATCCGCGAAAGCACGGTGATTGTCGAAAGCAGCGGCGCCTCGCGGCTGGAAGCGACTCTCGCAGAGAAGCGCTTCGCTCTCCCGGCGAGCGTCGAGATCCGCCAGGTGTCCTCGCTGGCCAAGCCGAACGCCGACCTGCGCGGTGGCCGCTCGCTCCTGACGTGTACCGCTGGCTTTACCGTCCGCACGCCCACCGGTCGACTGGGAATCGCCACGGCCGGCCACTGCGGGGATTTTCAGCGCTATGCCGACTCATTCACGCCGCTCACCCTCCAGGCCGAGCATTACGCGGGGAGTCACGACGTCCAGTGGCACACGGCGACCTGTTCGGACACCATCAAGAACGAGATTTACGACGGCACTGCGTTTCGAACCATCAATGGCACGGTCGGGCGCGGTTCGCAATCCACCGGAACTTTCGTCTGCAAGCACGGACGCACCACCGGACACACGTGCGGCATCATCTTCGGCAGGAACTATTGCCCGAGCTATGTACCGAGCGGACGCAGCACTTTCATCACGGTGATCGGCAACAACCTCTCGGCCCCGGGGGATAGCGGCGGGCCCTGGTTTGTTGGCAGCAAGGCCTACGGCATCCACAGCGGCAGTACCAGCAGCGGTCGGGCGATCTACATGGCCGCGGACTGGATGGCCACCGTCGGCTACCCGGTGCTCAACTATGCCGCCGGTTCGAATCCGTGGGTGAGGTTCAACTGTCACGCAAACGCCTACAGCTTTTCGTGCTCTGCGAGCGGCAACAGCGGGATGTCGCCCTACAGTTTTTCAAATTGGAGCTACAGCGGACCGGCCACAAGCTGGAACGCTTCCAGCAGCTCGATTTCGGGCTCCTTCGGTTTCCCCGGCTGCCCGCCGGGCGCGTACAACTCGGTGCAGGTTCGCATGACCGATGCCTGTGGACGGACCACCCAGGGCTACGGCGAGTTCTACTGCCCCGGGGACTCTGACCCGTCCTGCGAAATCGACAGGATCTGCGACATCGGCATCCAGCCCTAGAGGAGCAGAGGAGCCCGAGGAGCAGTGCCAGGCACTTTTCAGAGTGCCAGGCACGTTGAGGGTGCCCACTTTTCGGGGTGCCAGGCACTTTTCGGGGTGCCAGGCACTTTTCGGGGTGCCAGGCACTTTTTCAGGGGCAGGCGGTGCCGGGTACTTTGGGGGCGGGCTTAGCTGGCCTCGGAGCCTTCGGTGGCCGTCTCGGGCTGTCTCACTACTTCGACGCCCTTGAGCTCGCCGCGCACCTCGCTGGTGGAGTCGAGAAGGACCTTGACCTCGCGAGAGTTGCTCCGCGAGACGATGTCGCCCTCGACCACCGAGCCTTCGAGAATCTCGATCTGGAGCCCGCCGCTCGACGAGCCACCGCCGGTAGGCTCGACCTCGATCGAGCCTTCGACTCGGCTCTTGCCGGCGAGGCGGATCGACCCGTTGCGGGTCTCGATGCGACCCGTGACGGTGGTGCCCTCGAGGTCGATTCGGCCGTTGACGGTCTCGACTTTGCCGTCGATGGTGACGCCGGCCTCGACCTGGATGGAGCCGTTGACGCTCGTGACGTCGCCGTCGATCTTGGCGGCCTCGTCGACATCGATGGAGCCGTTCACCGTGACGAGATCGCGAATCGCCACGCGATCGCGTACCTTGATTCGGCCGTTGACGGTCTTGACGCCGCCGTCGACCTCAGCGTCGGCGCCGACGGTGACGTTGCCGTTGACGCTGGTCAGGCCGCCCTGGACTTTCTCGCCCTCTTCGATACGGATCGACTTATTGACCGAGGCGTCGCAGCCAACGCCGAAGCCGGTCATCAGCAAAAGAATCGCGAGTCCGAAGCTATATTTAGATTTCATGCTGGCCTCCTGAGGGCCCTTGCCTCCAGAAGCGGAGTCAGGGCGCTTGGCGGACAGTACGACGCGGAGAGGGTCGGTGTTACACGCCTCTCAGAGCTTCCTCTTCTTGGCGAAGGCGGCGGCCAGGGAGCCGAGACCCTGCTCCCCGGTCCGATGCTGATCGAGCAGCTGCCTCATGGCGGGCTCGCTGCTCGCTAGCTCCGCGTCGTGCACGGGCGCTAGGGAAATGCGTTTCTTGACCGGATCGAGGCTCAGCACCCGCACCGGGATCTTCTGGCCCACCTGCAGCACTTCCCGGGGGTGGTTGAGGCGTCGCCCCTGGCCCAATTCCGAAATGTGCACCAGTCCCTCGACGCCGGGCTTGAGCTGCACGAAGGCGCCGAAGCTCTCGAGGCGCTGGACC
>JBCCLG010000880.1:0-2689 GCA_039027015.1 Acidobacteriota bacterium
CGAGGGGCCTGGCGACCTGCGCCTCCAGCTCGTCACGGGAGCGCTCTCGATCCCGGGCGGTGATCTCGAGGCGCGGCCTCTCGAGGGTCGGCAGCAGCGAGACGGGCAGGCGCCACAGCGAAAAGAGACCGAGAATGAGCGCCCCCAAAGCGCCGATCACCACCGACACCGGACGCGCCAGGATCAGCTCCAGAAGGCTCTCGAGAAAGTCCGGAGCTGAAGGCGCAGACTGACGCTCCGTCACGGCGCGCCCTCGGCGCCGGATACGTCCTGAACCCTGAGACCGTCGGCCAAAAGATCCGCGCCCTCGACCACCACCCGCTCGCCCTCGGCCAGGCCGTCGAGGATCTCGATCCGCCCGTCATGGCGGTCGCCGGGCTGCACCAGCCGAGAGCGCGCGACGGCGGAGTCGGCGCCCGCGGGCTCGAGCACGAAAACCGAGCTGAGCGAGCCGTCGATCAAGAGAGAGCGCTCGGGGACGCTGATCGCCGACTCCTTGGACTCCATCAGCACCCGGAGGAGGATGCCGCTGCCGGCCGCCGGCATCCTCTCGTTCTCCCGGTCGATGCGCGCTACCACCTGGGCCACCCCGCCGGCGTCGAGGCGCCGATCGATCTCGGTGAGCGAGCCGCGGCCCAGCACCCTCTCGCCCCGCGAGTCGAGGCACACGACGGCGGCCCCGGCCTCGAGGCGGTCGAGATCGGAGGCCGTGGCCCAGCCGCGAGCCCGCGGATCGCCGCCGAGGGCCAGCTCGGCGAGGGGCGTCTCGGCGGCGATCTGGGCGCCTTCGGTCCACCGCTTCTCGCTGCGCATCACTCCCGCGGAGGGCGCCACGATCCTCAGGCGAGCCAGCTCTTCGCGGGCTCCGGCGAGCCGCTCCTCGGCCAGCTCGTGCTCGATCTCGCGGCGCGCCTGCTCGGCGTCGGCCAGAAACCCACCCTCGACGCCCCGCCGGGCGCGCTCCAGCTCCGATCGCGCGCCGCGCGCCGCGAGCTCTGCCTCGCGAACCGCCAGCTCGAGACCGGGACTCTTAACGGCGAAGAGCGGCTCGCCCGCGCGAACCGTTCGCCCGCTGGCCAGGGCGTCCGGCGCAGCGAGGCGCAGACGCCCCGACGCGGGAGCCTTCAGCTCGACCGTCGCCGACGGCTCGGAGGTCGCGATCAGGGTCAGCGAGCCTCGAAACGGTCCGGGCATCACGGTCTCCGCGGTGACCGGCACGGCGGCGGCGCGAGGCGGCGGCGGCTCCGAGGGCTGGCAGCCGGCGAGAAGCAGGACCGTCGCCGCTTGAAGGGACAGCCGAGCGGAAAGAGAGGCTCTCGACGAGATCACGGGCATACTCCGTTCAGTTGAGCATCGTTTCGGGGCGGCGAACCCGCACCCTGGCGTAGAGGTAGAAGAGAACGCTCGCCAAGCCCACCACGCAGGCCTGGGCGATCCAGCCGAGCAGGGGCTTGGAGAGACCGAAGGGCCCCTGCATCATCGACCACGCCACCGCCAGCTTCGGCGAGGTGCTGAGCCAGGGCCAGAAGAGGATCACGGTGATCATCGAAGCGACGGCCACGCTGCCGGTGGAGCGCAGGCGCACGGCCCAAAAGAAGGACACGGCGAGCAGGAAAAAATTCAGCTGGAGCGTTTGGTAAACGGCCCGCCCGTACTCCGCGGCCACGTCGAGGTGCCACGCCGTGCGCGACCACGAGCCGGCGTTCTCGAACACGCCGAGGGTGAGAACCAGCACGCCCTGGCAGGCGAGAAAGATCACCAGCGGCAGCATTCGGCGCAGAAAGAAGCGCTCCGTGGAGGTCGCCGCGAGGGCCAGATCGAGGCTTCCCGAGCGCCGCTCGATCGCCACCGCCCCGGCCAGGGCCGGAACTCCCACGAGCACGCTCGGATTCAGAATGCTGCTGGCGTAGAGCTGGTCAAGGCGCGAGCCGGAGACGACGGCGGCCAGCCAGCCCCTCGCCAGAAAGACCGTGTTGACCAGCGCAAACATCCACAGGCGTTTCTCGAGCAGCTGCTGCAAACTGTAGCGACTCACCCGCGCCAGCAGGTCGAGCCGCGGCCAGCGCTCGAGAGAGGGCATGAGCCGGATGTCTTTCATTCCGACTCCTTGAGAACCATGCGCTCGGCGGCCCCTGAGCGGCGGCCGACCCAGCGAAAGCACGTACGCTCCGGATCGAGCAGCACCGTGAGGGGTTCGCGGTCGGTGCGGATCTCGAAGTTCGCCGAGCCGCCGCCCTCGAGGGTCAAGCGCAGACTTCTCTCTTGGCCCTCTGCCTTCACCACCACGGGGCACTCGGCCTGCCCGGTCCCAACGTTGCGCACGACTCCGGACACCAGCCACCCGCCCGGCTCCTTCTCGACGTTCGCCTCCTCGAGCTTGAGCAGAGGAAGAGCGGGTCCGCCCGGCGCCAGATGGTCGGCGAAGAAGTGCTCGAGGCTGACTCCGGAGCGCGCCTCGAGCCGGTCGAAGAATTCGCGCACGGTGCCCGGACGCTCGGCAACGGCGCCTTCGGAGGCCTCTGGGGGGGACGCTTCGCTCGACGGCGGCGCGAGAAAATCATCGACCGCGGCGTAGAAATGATGAGTCCCGGTTCTCGCGATGAGGTCGAGGGTCAAGGGCGGCATCTTGCGCGGCACGAGCCAGCTGTTCCGACGCTGCTCGACCAGCAGCGGCTGGGCGAAGGCGCGC
>JBCCLG010000881.1:0-2683 GCA_039027015.1 Acidobacteriota bacterium
AACCTGCTCGACAACGCGATCAAATATCAGTCGAGCGGCACCGGATGGATTTCCGTGCGCGCCGCCTCAACCCGAGAGAGCTGGCATTTTTCGGTGGCCGACGGCGGGCCGGGCGTAGCGCAGAAGGACCGGCTGCGGATCTTCCAGATTTTTGAAACGGTGCGCGAGTCGCGGGAGATTTCGGGCGTCGGCCTGGCCATCGTGCGCAAGGCCGTCGACCGGCTCGGGGGCAGCGTGTGGATCGAGTCGGAGCTCGGGCGCGGCACCGAGGTGCATTTCTCCCTGCCCAGGACCCTGCCCGAAAGCAGCGGATCCGCCTCCTCGGAGGGGGGCGGATCCACGGGAGCTTCCTTCTCGTCCTCTACGAAAAAGGATGCAGCTCGAGATTGAACCCGGGCTCGGCGCCCACCGGACTTGAGGAGTCGCGGCGCCACTCGCGCGCCAGCCGGCGCAGGCGCCGGGTCGGGCGGAAACGCTGGCCGCCGTAGCCGAACCACATGGGGTAGAGGCCGGGCGTGATGGCTTTGACGCAGTGCAGGCCGCGCTCGGCGGCGAAGGGCTGGGTCATATCTCTTAAGTAGACGCCGACGTCCTGGAGGCTGCAGTGCCGGTCGAGGGTCTCGATGAGCTCCTTGAGGTTGTAGCTGTCGGCGGCCGGAATCAAGGCCTCGGCCTGCATGGCGCCCGCGCTGGTTTCGTGGTTCTCGCTCTCGAGGTCGAGGAAGTTCAGCGCCGAGAAGGCCTCGTCCTGGGAGAAGAGAGCGAAGTGCTGCGCCGGGCCGCGGATCTGGCTCTGATTCTCAAAGAGCTCGCGCAGCTCCCGGCGGCGCGCGGCCGTCAGCTCGGGATCGAAGCCCGCCAGATCCTCGAAGGCCGATCTGCAGGCCTCTTCCGCGGACAGGCTGCAGGCGCAGGTGAAGAAGGTCTTGGGCCCGACGCCGCCTCGATCGTCCTGACGCACCGCCACGCCCATCACCGAGGGCAGGCGCATATCGGTGGTGATGTCGAAGAGGAAGGCGCGGTAGTTTGGGAAAGCCAGCTGCCAGCGGTGGCGGAATTCGTGGAAGCGGCGGTCGGCGATGGACTCCGGGTCGATGCGCTTGGCGCTTCGGCGCAGATACCACGCGGTGAGGAATGCGTCGCGCTCCGCGGCCTCGAGCACGGCGAAGAGCGACGCCTCCTCGAAGGAGTTGCCCAGCGCGCAGGCGTTGGTGGTGGGGCGGATGAAGCTCGACTCGTCGGCGATGGTGTAGGTGTTGAACCACACCTCCTGGGCGGGCACCAGCACGGGCTCGCCTCCCGAAGCGGGCACGGCCTCGGTCCAGTAGAGCTCGGCGTCGTCGCGATACGGCCTGAGGCCAGGCTGGGAGCAGTGCTCGCTGCGGCCGAAGAAGAGCGTGCGCGGGTCAAGGGCGCGGTCCCGGAGCGAGTCGTAGCTGCCGTGAATCATCTCCGAGCGGGTCGGCCGGAAGGCGATCAGGAAGCGCTCGAGGGCCTCGCAGACGGCGACGGTCTTCGAGCGCTCCATCTGCAGACTTTTGCCGTAGCACGACTCGCGGCGAGCCCCCAGGTCCCAGCGCACCTCGGCGGTGGTGAAGGGAAGCGATAGGCGGTCGCGTTGGGTGTAGCGCCGCCGCACCACGTTGCTCGCTCCGAGCAGCGCGTCGAGGTTCTGCGGCAGACCCTCGCGCAGGGAGGGCCCGACCCGGCGATCCTCGAGGGCGGGAGTTCCCGGGCTCTCGGCCTGCTGGCTGGCCAGGGTGCCGCCGGCCAGCGGATGCCTGGGCAGCCGGAGCCGTTCGATCGTGGCGTCGCGCAGATCGAGCTGCACGAGATCGCCGTCGTCTTTCAGCTCGCTCCAAATCAGGGGCAGCACGTCGAGGGTAGAGAGAGGGTAAAGAAAGCGGTGCCCACGGCTCTCGAGCGCCTTTTCGAGGCGCGGGAGGGGCTGGATCGGGTAGCCGTCGCGAGCGAAGCGGTGGAAAGAGTCGACGGCGTCAGGCGCCGCGGGACCCGCCTGCAGCAGAAAGAGGCGGTTGACGTCGAAGAAGAGGTGGATCGCCGGCCGATCGCTCGCGGGCGGGCGCTCCAGCAGGGGCTGGACCCGCAGGGAGCGACCGCCGAGGCCCGAAGGCGGGCTGAGGGCGAGCTCGCTCAGCCGAATGCGCACGGAATCCCAGGGCCTCGCCATCAGGCTGTCGCTGAACTCGATGGCCGGAATCAGGGGCTCCCGGCCGTCGATGCTGGGCGGTAGGGCGGTGGCGGCGTTCATGATTTCTCTCCTCGGCCGATCAGTTGTCCACTCCACACGCTGCGTCCCCAAAGACGCGCGGCGCGCACTAGAACCCGCGTGTCGGAAAAGCGGCCGATCACGGCGCGCAGCTCGGCGGGGGTTGCGAAGGAATCGAGGGGGACGGCGCCGCGGGCGCCTATGTCGCGCGACGCGAGATCCCGATACGAGCGCCGCCACAGCACCTCGAGCAGCACCTCGTGGCGCGCCTTGGCGGGGAAGAAGGAGCAGGCCGCGGCGGCGGATTCGCCGCTGGCCGCCGCCGACGGGCATCGAACCAGGGTCGCTCCCCCTTCGGTGCGGCAAATGTCGGCTTTCAGGCTGCCGAACTTCCGGGCCAGGAGGCGCTGCAGGTAGCGGCGAGCGTCGGCGTCGGGAGCGCTTGCGGGGGGA
>JBCCLG010000882.1:0-2676 GCA_039027015.1 Acidobacteriota bacterium
CGGGCCGGGCTTCGCGGCGCCCGGCTCCCCCGGATACCATCGGCGGAATGACAAGCTCAGCCGCCGGCAGCGCGGTGCGCAGGGAGATCGGCCGACCGGTGCGCTTTTTGGCGGACTGCTACCGCGCGGACAACCGCGAGCAGGAGCTCCTCGACGTCTTCGCCGCCAAGGTCGAATGGCTGCGGGTGATCGCGGCGCCCGCCGGTTTCCTGAGCGCCGCGGGGGAGGCGCAACCCACTCTTCCGGCCGAAAGCGAGCTGGCGCAGGTGGCGCGCCGCGCGCTCCTCCATCGATCCGAGCAGTCCCTGCAGCTCGGCAGCCTCTTTGTCACCGGACGCCTGCGCCTTGCGGACGACAGGGCGCGCCGCCTGTGTGCGCCCCTGCTGCTGGCGCCCCTCGAGCTCGACGAGGCCGCCGGCGAGCTCCGGGTCGATCTCGAGCGCTGGAGCCTCAACAGGCCGCTCCTCTCGGCCCTCGCCGCGTCTCGGGAGGTGCCGGCCGAGGCCGAGGGCTCGCCGACCACCTGGCCGGAGCCCCCCTACTCTGCCGAGACCCTCGGTCGCCTCGCCGCCGCCTGGTGCGCGGCAACCCCCGGAATTGAGGTTCACCGGCTCGATCCCGGGGCGCCCGCCGCGGCCGATGAGCTTCGCCGGCTCGGCCTGCGGCGCGGACCCGTGCTCAGGCTCGCGTGGGCCCAGGCGATCCTCTTGACCCGACGCCCGATCGACTCCCGCGGGGTTCTCACGGAGCTGAACCGGCTGGCGGACGAGGCGCCGTCGGCGCCGCTCGCGGCCCTTCTGGAAACTCCCCGCGATCCGCCGGCCGCGCCCCGAGGCGAAGGCGAAGGCGAGACCGCGGACGCGACCCGCGACGAGATCCTGGCTCCGGCCATGCTCAGCGCGGCGCAGCGGCAGGTGGTGAAAAGCGCCCACCGGCAGCCTCTGAGCCTGGTGATCGGGCCACCGGGTACCGGCAAATCCTTCACCATCGCGGCGCTGGCCCTCGACGGCCTGTCTCGCGGGCGCTCGGTGCTGGTGGCCTCGAAGATGAACCACGCGGTGGACGTGGTGGGGAGCAAGCTGGAGGAGCTGCTCCAGCTCGAGGACGTGGCGGTGCGCGGCGGCCGGCGGGGCTACGGCAAGGAGCTCAAGGAGCGCCTCGGGCGCTGGCTCTCGGGCAGCCTCCCGGCGCCGTCGCGGGGCGAGGCGGCCAAAAGATTCCGAACGATTTTCGCCGCGAGCCAGACTCTCTACAGAACCCACGCTCGCCTGGGCGCGCTGGAGGCCGAGGCCCAGGCGCAGCTGCGCCGGCAGGATGAGCGGCTCGCGGAGCTGGAGTCGGAGCTTCAGGAGCGCAGCCGACTCGAGATCGAGCTCGGCCGCTCGGTCGCCGGCGAGCCGAGCCCGCTTTGGTGGCAGCGCCTGCGCGAGCGCTGGCGGCAGATGCGCACCGAGCGCGCGCTCGACGGGCGGAAGCCCTACTGGCGCACGATGGCGGACTACCGCCAGGAGCACGAGGAGCGCCTCGAGACCGCCCGCCTCCTCCTGCAGGCGGGCTTTCTGAGGCGCCTGGTGTCGGTGCTGAAATCGCGCCGCCGGGAGCTGACCCGCTTTCGCGACTCGGTGCGCGCCCGCACCGTGCGCCGGCGAGAGGATCTGTGGCGGCGCATCGACACGCCCGCCCTCCTCGAGGCGCTGCCGATCTGGCTGGTCAACCTTCAGGAGATGGCCACCCTGCTGCCCTTCGAGCGCGAGATGTTCGATCTGGTGATTCTCGACGAGGCCAGCCAATGCGATATCGCCTCCTGCCTGCCCGCCCTGCAGCGCGCCCGGCGGGCGGTGATCGTGGGAGATCCGGCGCAGCTGCGCCATCTCTCCTTTCTGCCTCGCGCCCGCCAGCGAGGCCTCGCGGAGCGTCACGGGCTCGACGCCGAGCAGCGCTCTCTGCTCGATTTTCGCCGGCGCAGCGTTCTCGACTTGGCCGACTCCGTGCTCGGCGGCCAGCAGAGCGTCGCCTTTCTCGACGAGCACTTCCGCAGCGCGCCGTCGATCATCGATTTCTCCAATCGCGAGTTCTACGGCCGGCGCCTGCGGGTCATGCAGGAGAGCCCGGCCCACGACTGGCACCGGGCGCTTTACCTGCACCGCGTCGCGGGGGAGCGCGGCGAGGACGGCGCGAATCCGGCGGAGGCCGAGGCGGTGCTGGACGGGGTCCGGGAGTGGCTCGAGAAGCAGGAGAGCCGCCCCAAGGGCCTATGCCCGACCCTCGGCGTTCTCTCGCCGTTCCGGGCCCAGGTCGACCTTCTGACGCGGCGCCTGGCCGAGAGCCTGCCGGCGCAGGTTCTCGAGCGCCACTCGGTGCGCGTCGGCACCGCGCACTCTTTTCAGGGCGAAGAGCGCGACGTCATGATGCTCAGCCTGGCGATCGACGCGCGCAGCCATCCTTCGGCCCTGCGGTTTCTCGAGAGGCCCGACGTCTTCAACGTTTCCATCACCCGGGCGCGCTCGATCCAGCACGTTTTCACCTCCCTGCCCGCCGCGCCGCCGGATCGTCCAGGCGGGCTGGTGGAGCGGTTCTTGAGCCACATGGCTCAGGACGCGGGGTCGCCCCGGGAGACGCCCGCCGAGGATCCCTTCGCGCGCGAAATCGCCGGCCGGCTGGCACTCGAGGGCTGCC
>JBCCLG010000883.1:0-2668 GCA_039027015.1 Acidobacteriota bacterium
GACGTGGCCCCAGCCTCGGTCGGGCGCCGGCGCCAGGGTCTCGAGGGCCGGACGCAGCCGCTCGACCGCCTCCGGCGAGCCACCGACCATCAGCGAATAGCCCTCCTCGAGGCCCCATACGCCGCCGCTGGTGCCGACGTCCACGAAGTCGAGGCCAAAATCCGCGACGCGCGCGGCCAAGGCTTGGGTGCCGCGATAGCTGCTGTTGCCGCCGTCGACGATCAGATCACCCGCCTCGAGCACCTCGAGCAGGGCGACGACGGTTTGCCGCGTCGGCTCGCCCGACGGCACCATGACCCACACCGCGCGCGGCGGCAGGAGGTGCTCCGCCACGTCCTCGAGGGAATCCGCGGCCTGGGCGCCGGCCTCCGCGGCGCGCTGGCGGGCCTCCCCATCGAGGTCGAAGGCCACCACCCGGTGCCCTCCGGCGAGCAGCCGCTCAACCATTTTGGCGCCCATCTTGCCGAGCCCGATCATCGCGATATCCATGCTGTCTCCCCGCCGCCCGTCGTGGGTTGTCCGCGGTTGCGGCGGCCGGCGGGTCGGCGGCGTTGCGGGTCCCGAACCGGCCTCCGACACTCTATCCGGCCGGGCGCGCGGGCTCGACGCGGGCGCCGGATGGGCGTAGCCAGAGAGATCGAGCTCGAGGCGCCGCTTGGCCAAGTTGCCTCAACGCCGCGCTACGACGATAGGTTTTGGGCAAATACCGCGCTAGTGCTCATGAAAGGTCGAGACGTGTGTCGCGACTCACCCCGAGTCTGGAGGCTGATCATGGATACCGCGACAGTGCCAATGCGGTTCTCGAGGCGCGCGGAGCGCGATCGTCGCCTGCAGGAAATCCTGCTGCAGGCCGTCGATCACCCCGCCGAGGAGCGCCGAAAAATCATGCTGGATCTCGGCTACGACGCCGATCTGGTCAACGAGGCGGTGACGCTGCTCGCCGAGGAGGACGTGCGATTTCTCGCCGGCCCGAGCGGCCAGCCGGCCCCCGACGTGGACGCCTACTTTCCGAGTATCCCGGGCTATCGGATCGAGCGCCAGATCGGTGAGGGCGGCATGGGCCGTGTCTTCCTGGCCCGAGAGGAGGGAGACACCGGCCGCCTGGTGGCGATCAAGATGATGCGGCCGGTGATGAAGGGCGCGGAGCTCGATCGACGCTTCGCGGCCGAGCGGCAGGCTCTGGCTCGGCTCAACCACCCCTCGATCGCCCAGCTTTACGGCGCCGACTGCACCCCGGACGGTCAGCCCTTCGTGGTGATGGAATACGTCGACGGCGAGCCTCTGACCGCCTACTGCGATCGCCATCGGCTAGGCCTCGAGGCGCGCCTGCGCCTCTTTCTCACCGCCTGCCGCGGGGTTGAGCACGCCCACCGTCGCCTGCTGCTGCATCGCGATCTCAAGCCCCCCAACCTGCTGGTGACCGAGCGAGACGGAGAGCGGCTGACCAAGGTCATCGACTTCGGCATCGCCAAGACCCTCGACGTGGCTACGGAGGGCGTGGCCGTCACCCTGGCCGGCGCGGCGGCGCCGGGCACCCCGGCCTACATGAGCCCCGAAGCCCTCGAGCCGGTGGACGAAAACCGTGACCTCGACACCCGCACCGACGTCTATTCCCTGGGCGTGGTGCTCTACGAGCTGCTGGTTGGCGCCAGGCCCCACGCCGGAACGACCCATGATCCGCTGCTGCCGAGCCGTATTCTGAAGGAAGATCCCGAGAGTCCGAGCGTCCGCTGGCGCTCCCTCGACGAGAAGACCCGCCGGCGCCTGGCGGCGGCGCGCGGGCACGGCGTCTCGGATCTCGAGTCGGCGCTCGGCTGCCTCGACTGGATCGCTCTCAAGGCCATCGCTCGCGATCGCGATCATCGATACGGCTCGGTGGGCGAGCTGGCCGACGACCTCGAGCGCCACCTGCGCCACGAGCCGACGGCCGCTCACCCTCCCTCCCTGCGCTATCGGCTGACCTGCCTGGTGCGGCGTCATCGGCCGACGGTGATCGCCGCGTCCCTGGTGGTCTTCTCGCTGATCCTCGGGGCATTCGGCGCGACCCTCGGCATGCTCAAGGCCCGGGAGGCCGAGAAGCTGGCGCGGGCCGAAGCTCTGCGCGCCAGCCGGGAGGCCGAGACGAGCACCCGAGTGTCGGACCTGCTGGTGGATCTTTTCGAGGTCGCCGATCCGAATCGGGGCGCCCACGGCCGTCAGATGGAGCTGGGCGAGCTGCTCGACCGCGGCTTCGCCAGCGTCCGCGAGCGCCTCGACGAAGATCCGGCGATTCAGGCCAGGCTGCTCACCTCGCTGGGCGAGATCTACCGCGGCCTGGGGGACTATCCGCGCTCGAGGGAGCTGCTCGACGAGGCCCTCGCGCTGTGGAACGAGGCTCCCGATCCCGATCCCCACCGCCTCGGCCAGACCCTCAATCACCTCGCGGTGCTCGATCGCAACGTCGGCCGCTATGAGGACGCAGCGGATCGTCTGCAGCGGGCATCGGTTCTGTGGACCGAGCATTTTGGAGCGGATGATCCCAGGGTTGCGGGTCTGCTCAACAACCAGGGCAACGTGCTGCAGCATCTGGGCCGCTACGAGGAGGCGGCGGAGGCGCTCGGGAGGGCCCTTGAGATCTGGCAGGATTCGGGCGCCGAGGCGCGCAGCATCGCCATCGCCGCGCTCAACC
>JBCCLG010000884.1:0-2664 GCA_039027015.1 Acidobacteriota bacterium
CCACGAAGGGCGGCTCGCCGGCCAGGCACTCGTAGAGCACCACGCCGAGGGCGTAGAGATCGGAGCGGGCGTCGGCGTCGCTGCCGCCGCTCTCGGCCTGCTCCGGGCTCAGGTACGGCAGGGTGCCGGTCACCCGGGTGGTGCGCGCCAAATCCTCGCGGTCGTAGCGGTAGGCCAGCCCGAAGTCCAGAATGCGCAGGCGCCTCGAGCCGGCGCGCCGCTCGAGAATCAGGTTGCGCGGCTTGATGTCGCGATGCACCACGCCCTGGCGGTGGCTGTAGTCGAGCGCCTCGGCCGCCTGGATCCCGATCTCCAAAACGTCGGCGAGCGCCAGATCGCCGCCGTCGATCGCCGCCCTCACGGTCTCCCCTTCAACCAGAGGCATCACCAGGTAGAGCGCGCCGCGATGGCGGCCCAGGTCGTGGATCGGCACGATCGCCGGATGCTCGAGCCGCGCGATGGTCCGCGCCTCGTTCTCGATGCGCCGCTCGGCGTCGCGGTGAACGCGGCTTTCCGAGAGCATCTTGACCGCCACCTCCCGGTTGAGCAGCGGATCGATCGCCCGGTAGACCACGCCCATGCCGCCGCGGCCCAGCTCGCCGGTGATCTCGTAGCGCTCGGAGAGAACGCTGCCGAGCATCGGATGCGTCCTTTTTTCCGGCCGAGTCACGTTCTGCCCCTCTCTGCCTGGTGCTCCACGTGGCTGCGCCGCGGTGCCCCGCGCTCCCGCCTAGCCGCGCGGCGCGAGGCCGACTTCCTGCAGCAGCTGGCGAACTTTCTCGATGCCGCGCAGGGGCTGATAGAGGGGATCGACCGACATCCAGATCAGCTCCGAAGCGCGCAGCTGGCAGGCCCGGTCGAGCACCGACAGCGCGAGGTCGATCTCGCCCAGGGACGCGTAGACCTGGGCGATGTAGGTCGGCGAGACGAATCGCCCGTCCTTGGGCTCAAAGAGTTTGTCGAGCAGCCAGCGGGCGCGCTCCTCGTCTCCCGAGGCGGCGTGGGCGGTGGCCAGGGCCACCGTGGCGGGCGGGCGACCGCCGGTCAGCTCGGCGGCCCGCATGGCGACCTCGCGCGCCGCGCCTGAGTCACCGGTCTGGCGGTAGGCGTGGGCCAAGAAGATCAGGGCCTGGGCGAAGTCCGGATCGATCTCCAGCACCCGCCGATACTCCTCGATCGCCTGCTGATTCCTGCCGCCGTAGTAGAAGAGGAGCCCGAGGCTGATCTTGATCGCCAGCGACATCGGGTCGAGCTCCGCGGCGCGGCTGAGCTGCTGCAGCGCCGACTCGAAATGGCCTTTGGGGATCAGGCAGTTCATGGCGTACCACTGATAGGCCGTGGGGTATTGGGGATCGAGCTCGATGGCGCGCCTGAAGTCGCTCGAGGCGCCGGCGTAATCCCAGGAATAGGCCGCCCGCACGCAGCCGCGGGACGCGTAGGCCTCGGCGAGGGTGTCGTCGAGGTCGAGGGCCTCCTGGGCCGCGGTCATGGCCGGCGCCATCACCTCCGAGGGTCGGCGCTCGCCGTAGACCCCGAGCATGGCGTAGGCGTCGGCCAAACCGGCCCGGGCGCGGGCGAACTCGGGCTCCTCCACGAGGGCCGCCTTGAAGAACTCCACGGCCTGCTCGAGGCCCGCGGCGCTGCGCTGATTCCAGCTGTGCCGCCCCTTCATATAGAGATAGTGCGCCTCGTAGCTCACGCTCTGGGCGGCGCGGCCCAGCAGCTCGAGCTCCAGCTCCGCGGCGATGTGGCGCGCGATCTCGTCCTGAATCTCGAAGAGATCGTGCACCTGGCGATCAAAGATTTCCGACCAGCGGATCGAGCCGTCGTCGGCGGCCACCAGGCGCACGCTGATGCGCAGGCTCTCGCCGGCCACCCGCACGCTGCCCTCGAGCACCGTGGCGACCCCGAGCCGGCGCCCGAGGTCTTCGACGGTCAGGCTGCCGAGGCTTTTGTGCAGCGTCGAGGTGCGGCCGGCGACCCGCAGACCGTCGACTCCGGCGAGGCGGGTGACCAGCTCCTCGGCCAGGCCGCTGGTCAGGTAGTCGTGATCGCGCCCCGGGCTCAGATCGTCGAACGGCAGCACGGCGATCGACGGCAGGCTGTCGGCGCCTCCCGACTCGAGGCCCGGGGCTACGTCCTCGACCTCCGTGATCTCCGAGGTGTCCCCCGGGCCCGAGGCGAGCAGCGCCGGCCCGCGGGGCATGGAGCCGGCGGGCGACTCGAGCTCGCGCCGCAGCTCCTCGGCGTCGTGGTAGCGGTCCTCCGGCTCCTTGGCCAGGCACCAGTGCAGGATCCGCTGCAGCCTCAGCTCCTCCCCCTGGAGGTAGTCGCCCAGGGGCTGCGGCGGGCTGTCGAGAATCGCCCGCCGGGTTGCGTCGCGCGACCCGCCGCCGAAAGGCCGTCGGCCGGTGAGCAGCTGAAAGAGCACGATGCCGAGAGACCAGATGTCCGTGCGGTGATCCACCGGGCGGCCGCGCAGCTGCTCCGGCGACATATAGGGCACGGTGCCCAAAACGGACTTCCCGCCCTCCCGGTGATCGGTCAGCCGGGCGATGCCGAAGTCGAGGATCTTGACCCGACCCTCCTGGGTGACCAGCACGTTGGCCGGCTTGACGTCGCGATGCACGATGCGGTGGCGAGCGGCCTCGCCGAGGCCCACCG
>JBCCLG010000885.1:0-2659 GCA_039027015.1 Acidobacteriota bacterium
GAAGAGTCCGCAGTAGACAAAGGGCAGCATCCCGAAATAGTGCCGAGACGAGTTCCAATGCACTCCGAGACCGGCGCTGTTGAGCAGTGCCGCCGTGGCGAAGAGCGAGCTAACAATCGGAGCCGCTACCAGTGGCAGAATCGCCGCTCGCAGACCCTGCGAACGCCACTGCCTCGCGAGCCACATCAGGTTACAGAAGACGATTCCCAGCAAGCCCCAGGCCCACTCCCGAGGCAGCACATTCCAGACGTGCTGGACGTTGAAAAAATCGACCGCGAGGAGTTTCAAGAACTCCGTCGTGGGCTCAACCGGCGTTACGAATTTCCCGAACCAGCTCGCCACCTCGGACGATCCGGTCCATCCACCCAAACGGCTCCTATTCCAGACTAAAAGTGCCGGCACCGCCGCCAGCGGACCCAGGCTGAGGATCCGAATCCGCAAAGGTCGGGCATCGGGTTGACCGCGAAGGCTGTAGATCCAAATTCCGATCGGTACCGCCACCAGCGGCACGTTGGTCAGCTTGACCCAAACCGCAGCGCTGGCAGCCGCCGAAGCAAAGAGAACGAAGGAATCGAGCGGGCGCTCCAGAAATTTCGCCATGGCAAGAAGGGTCAGATTTCCAGCCAGCAGGGAAAGGGAGTCGTTTCCGAGGGTTCCGCTGTATTGGACCTGGGTTGCCAGCGCCAGAAACGCGAAGAGATAGCCGTAGGAGAGGCCGACGCCTGTAGTCCTCGACAGTGTGGCCATTAGAGGTATGAAAAGCAGAGCGCCGGCCGTATGGGCGAGGATGCCGAAGAGACGGAGGCAGCGGATCCTCTGATCCGGGCCAACGCCTGTCGATCGCAGCACCCGATTCGGAAGAGCGAGAAGCGCGTAGTAAAGAGGCGGCTGCTGGGCTTCATAGGAACGCCCTGCTAGCCCCATTGAGCGCTTGAGGCCGTTAAAGGATGCCGGCTGGTGCCAATGAAGTTCACGCGTCATCTCGAAGGTGTGATCTGCAATCGGGTCGCCGGGGCCCGGAAGCGACAGGTCTCCAAGACGCTCCACGTAGTCGTAGTGCGCGATCTCGTCGCGGGGACTCCAGACGGGAACACTCCACGAGAAAAGACCGTTGAGCAGCCCAATCGTGAGGAAGGCCGCCAGACAAACGGCGCGCGGAGAGTTGATTCTTGACGACATTCGGCTGCTTCGGAGGACCCTAGACGACATCATCTAACGGGCCATGGTCCCCTGCCGTTTACGGCGCCGGCCACTCAGGCACTCCTGGCGGATGAGAACTTGACACCACGCAACTCTCCCCCGGAGCGCGTTGCGTGAAGGCGATCCTTGAAAGGCACTCCGGGACCGGAACTGGCTTGCGGGACGGAGCCAGGGCTTCAAGGCGGGAGGCGCATGCTTCTGCCGGCCACAAAATCGACCGTCGCCGAGTAGACGGTCTCGTCGCGAAGAATCCTGAAGTGGCCGAGGCCAGAGGTCGTCATCATCGAGGCCCTAGGCCAGCTGGCCGCAAGCCTCGACGCCTCGCGCCAGGAGGTCTCCTCATCGTCGGTGTCATGGATCACCAGCAGCTCCCGGTCGACCCGTGAGCCAAGCCGGTTCGGATGGAGCTCCTCCCACCGAAACTCGAAACGCTTCTCGAGGGACTTCACGAGTCGATCCATCACTTCGCCGGTCAGCCCGGTCAGGTCTCGGTACCGGTCGAGCATCTGATTGAGGTTCCCTGAAGCGCCCACGAAAACCAATTTCCCGGGCTTCGGACCCTCCTCCGAGAAGGCGACGGCCGAGGCCACGCTGCCGAAGGAGTGAGCGACCACCGCCTTCACCTCGCGGTCCGTCATCTCCTGGGCATATCGGGTCGCCGCCTGAACGGCGGCGGCCGCTTCGGGTAGCGAGGTGCTTCGCCCGGGGGACTCTCCGTGCGCGGGCAGATCCAGGGCGAGCACGCGGTACCCGGCCTCGACGAGCGGCTCGGCAAAGCCGCCCATCTGCAGCCCTCGGCCTCCCCAGCCGTGAACCAGCAAGACCGCGGGACCTTGGCTTCCCCATAGCCATCCGACGAGCTCCTCTCCGCTGAAAGGAATCTGCTGCTGGCGAGCTTCGGTCTGCCACCACAGCTCTCGAGTCGGCGGCGACTTCCTCCGAGGCGAAAGAAAGAGCCGCTCTGCCAGGCTCGCGGTGGGTCCGGGAGCCAGGAGGCTCAGGCCTCGGAGGCCGCGGCGAACCACCGAAGGGATGCGGCGAGCGCCCGGACTCCTATTAGAACGACCGATCGTGCTTTTTTGTGTCGAAGACGTTTCGGGGACAAACTCTCCGTGAACCATCGTGCTCTCCTCGCGTGAAGAATTGCGTTAAGCGTGAGCTTGATCCAGCAGGGCGTGGAAGGCGAAGCGAGCCCTTCGAGCGGCCTGGGGGTCTTCCAGGAGACGGCGAAAATGGTGGTACGCCAGAAGCGCCGAGTAGACGTCGTGGGAGAATTGATCGACGTCAAGATCCGCCTTGAAATGCCCTTCTTCGACGGCGATCCTCGCCGCCGTCGCCATCGATGAGATCGCGTCTCGCTGGGTCGAGACCAGAAAGTCCCGCAGCGGGCCCGGGCGATCGTCAAGCTCTGCTGCGGCGCCGATAAACGGGCAGCCCCCGGGCAGGCCGCGAGACTCGA
>JBCCLG010000886.1:0-2653 GCA_039027015.1 Acidobacteriota bacterium
CCTCGAGGAGGATCATGAAGGTCGCGGTTCGGTCGCCGCGGCCGAGGTAGTGGCAGGCGGGATCGAGCTCGGGAAGGGCCAGCTCCCCGGTGTCGAGGGACGCCGCGTAGGCCGCGAGTCGCGAAGATTCCGTGTGGACCCAGCGGGCGTTTTCAGCCACCCGCCGGCAGTCTCGGCGTACCCTCTCGGGCGGCGAGATCACCGCTCGAGCCACTCGCGCCGCGCCTCCTCGAATCGCCCCCCGGCGATCGCGGCGCGGATCTCCCGCATCAGCTCGACCATGAAGTGCACGTTGCACATCGTCACGTGGTGCATGGCCTGCAGCTCCCCGGCCTTGAAGAGGTAGTGGATGAAGGCGCGGGAGAAGCGCCGGCAGGTCGGGCAGGTGCAGCCTTCGCGAAGCGGACGCTCGTCGGTGCGGAAGCGGGCGTTTCTCAGGTTCATGCGCCACTTCGGCTCGTCGCGGGTCAGGACCCAGCCGTGGCGGGCGATGCGCGTCGGCGAGACGCAGTCGAAGGTGTCGACCCCCAGGCCGACGCAGCGCCAGATGTCCTCGACGCCGCCGATGCCCAGGAGGTGCACCGGACGATCGCGCCGCAGGCCCTCAAAGCCGTACTCCACCACCTCGTACATCTGCTCCTTGCTGCCGCCGAGGGAGCCGCCGATGGCGTGGCCGAAAAACGGCCGCGACGAGATGAACTCGCCGGCCGCGAGGCGCAGATCTTCGTAAACGCCCCCCTGCACGATGCCGTAAAGCGCCTGGCGGCCGTCATGGTGGCGCTCGAACTCCCGCAGGCAGCGGTCCGCCCAGCGGTGGGTCATTTCCATGGAGCGCCGGGTGTAGGAGCGGTCGACGTGAAAGGGCGTGCACTCGTCGAAGGTGAGCACGATGTCGGGCCCGAGCTGGCGCTGCACGCGCATGGAGTGCTCGGGGGTCAAAAGATGTTTGGAGCCGTCGACGTAGGAGCGGAAGGCGGCGCCCTTCTCGGTGATCTTGAGAAGGGTACGCTCGCGTCCCTTGACGCTGCCGCTCGTGCCTTTGATTTCCTCGGCCACCGAGCCGTGACCCAGGCTGAAGACCTGAAAGCCGCCGCTGTCGGTGAGCATCGGCCCGCGCCAGCCGGTGAAGTCGTGCAGGCCGCCCATCTGCTCGACCAGCTCGCCGCCCGGCCTGAGCATCATGTGGTAGGTGTTCGAGAGCACGATCTGGGCCCCCGCGGCCCTCATATCCTCCGGACCCGCCGCCTTGATGGTGCCCTTGGTGGCGCAGAAGATGAAGGCCGGGGTTTCGACCGTGCCGTGGGGGGTGGTCAAAACGCCGCGGCGCGCCCGCTCCCCGTCTTTCTGCGCCACGACTTCGAAGCCGAAGCCTGGGTAGGAGAGGTCCTGGACCGGGGAGGAGGCTACCGGGAATTTGCCGCTCATCGGGGGCTCCAGCGACGCGCCAGGTAGACGAAGGGCGTGTCGAGGGCGGCGACGATCAGCCGCAGCCAGTAAGTGCCGACCACATAGGTCCAGAAGACCGTGTGGAGGGGCAGGGGGTCCGCGGCAAAGACGATCCAGGCGAGCAGCGAGAAGATGAGGTTGTCCAAAAACGCCGACACCGCCGTCGAGAGCGTGTTGCGCAGCCACAGGTGGCGGCCGGCGAAGCGCTGCTTGAGGCGCTCGAAGAGCCAAACGTCGTGCAGCTGGCTGAGCAGGTAGGCGATCATGCCGGCGCCGAAGAGCGCCGGGGAGTGGGAGAAAATGGCGGTCAGGTGCTCGTGGCTGGCGATCGCCCACGCCATCTCCTCGCCCGCCTGTTCGGGGGTGAGGGGCGCGAAGCCGAGGGTCAGGATCATGAAGATGGTGAAGATGAGATAGCACACCAGGCCGAGCAGAACGCCGGCGCGCGCCCGCTTCGTCCCGTAGTGCTCCGAGAGGATATCGGTGGCCAGAAAGGACGACGCGAACATCACGGTGCCGAGGGCCACGGGCTCCTGGTAGACGGCGAACTTCACCGCCTTGAGCACCTGGATATTGGCGCCCAGGATGGCCACCACCACGTAGGCGTAGAGCCCCGCCTCGCCGAAGAATCGATGCAGGGCGAGAACGGCCGAAAAGCAGGCGGCCAGCATCACCGGCCACAGCACCTCGGGGGGCAGGCTCTGGAGAAAGAGAACCAGTCGGGTCAGGGGGTCTTGTGGGCTCATCGCTTGGGTTGGAGGCGCCGCGGACGGCCGGCGCATTCTGTCCGCGGCCCCGCGGCGGGTCAATGCTCCGGCAGGCGCGTGGCCGGCTCTCGCTATAGAGTCAGTTACCGGTAACGAGCCTCCATTCGCCGACCAGGCGCATCGAATTTCGCCGAATCCCGTAGCTCACGCAACGGAACGGCAACCGGGTTGCGCGCCGCATCCCCGTCAGGCTCCGAATTCAAGAGCGCGCGACCCTCGCGGAGAGAGACATGGCCGACAACGACGAAAAACGATCCCGACCCGATTTATCCGTGCTGCGCCGCGACCCCGAGGAGCTCGAGGAGCGGCGGGGCGCGGGCTGGGTCGGCTGGCTGGTGCTGCTGGCGCTGATCGCCGGCGCCGGCTATGCCGTATGGGCCTACGTTCCCCTGCCGTTCCTGCTGCCCGAGGTCGAGACCGCGGCGGTGCGCCAGGTCACG
>JBCCLG010000887.1:0-2649 GCA_039027015.1 Acidobacteriota bacterium
CGACCTCCAAGGGGGTGGGTTCTTCTCCGCTTTGAAACTTCCGCACCTTGGCCGGATGTCTCGGGCCATGAGTATGCCCCTCCGTCTCCAGAGCTGAGACCGACTGCTCAAGAACAGGTTCGGATCCGTACTCGCTCCCCCGGGCTTCTTGGACGCTCCGGCGGGCGCTGCCTTGGCAGATCACGGGAGAAGTTCGGATGCAGGCTTCTCGGACGCTCCGGCGGGCGCTGGCGCTGCCGTGGCGGATCACGAGAGACCCTCATGAGCTACTCCGGTCTGGAGTCCAGGTAGAGACGCGTCAGCTCCTTCCAGGCGTCGACGGATCGGGTCAGCTCGCCCGCAGGAATGCTGCCGAAGGAGAGGGCCTGCTGGACGCTGTGCCGGTCGCGCCCCAAGTCTTCCGAGCAGCCAGCGGGGTGTTGTCCGCAGCCGAGCGCGCGATCGATCGCCAGGTCTAGGGCCTGATCGACAAGCCATTTGGGCATTGGATTCGGGGTGAGGTCGCTGGCGACCATAGCCTGGGCCAGCTCGAGACTCCAGAGATCCAGCTCCAGACTCTCGAAGTCGGCGAGCCCCCGGGCGATCTCGAGGTCCGTCCAAAGGCCTCCCGGGATCTCGACGAGCGCGGCAACGAGGGTTTTCTTGGAGAAGTGACCGCGTAGCTCGTCCGCAACCATGAGAGTTCTAGCCTCGGGCGTGAACAGGGCCTTGCGGCGCCACCGTCGCCGGGTTTCGTCGTCGCCTTCCTTGGCGGCAAAGCCTTCCCTGATGACTTCTTCGAGGCGATCTACGGACCCCGAGAGGAGGCTCCTGAAGGCGTCTGGGCTCTCTACCGGGAAGAGCTTCCCCGTCTCTTCGCAAGTCTTGAGAAAGACCACCGTCGGCTGGTCTGGAATGAGAAGCGAGCTGATGTAGCGGTCCCACTTCCACGCCACGCGACCCGGCACCGCTGGGCCTTCAGGAACCAGACCTCGAGCGTTCTTCGCCGTGACCACGAGGGTGCTCTCGGGGTCGATCATCGCCTCGGTTTTCTCAAAAGCCACCTCGGCCAGAAGGCCCGCGTCTTCATGAAGGCTGTCGGCCGCGCCGAGAACGGTGTCTCGGGCGATCGCCCCGGCTTTATAAAGCCACGTGGGATATTGACGACGAACCTGGACGCTCGGGGCGATCACCACCTGATCCGCCTCTCGGATCAGCTGTTCGAGGCCGGCAGGACCCGGGGGACAGGCGAAGAGCGTCGTGGGCGTAAGAAGAAGACCGCTGGCGATGAGAAGAGGACGGCGAATCACGGGCTGTAGGCTCATGCCCGATACGGACCCGCGGACCCTCGCGTGGGTTCCCGCGGGGGTGAAGGTGCGGACCGAGGAGCGTGGTAAATTCGCGCCATGCCGTCATTTCCAAGGCCCCGCCGCCCGCGGCCCGGCATGCGCAGAGCGCGGCGATCCGCGGCGGCGATTTACGGCGCGGCGGCGGCGTGTCTGGCGCTCGCGGCGCTCACGATGTCCTGCGCCCCGGCTGGACCCGAGCCCGCTCCAGGGCGCCAGCCCCTGAGAGTCTTTGCGGCGGCCAGCCTCACCGAGGTGGTGGGGGAGCTCGAGGCGCTCTACGGCTCTCGGGTGCTGGCGAGCTTCGGCAGCTCGAGCGCCCTGGCGCGGCAGATTCGCGACGGCGCGCCGGCGGACGTCTTCCTCTCGGCGTCGCCGCAGTGGATCGACTTCCTGCGCCAGGCGGGCGCCCTCGACGGCGAACCGAAGATTTTGGCGCGCAATCGCCTGGTCACGGTGACCTCGAAGAGTAACTCGAGGCTGATGGCGCGGCCGCCGCAGACCCTCCGGCAGCTGCTCGACAGCCTGGACCCGGGCGACGGAGTGGCGATCGCCGACGCCGGGGTGCCGGCCGGCGAGTACGCGCGGGCCGCGCTGCGCGGCGCCGGTCTTCTCGGCGCCTTCGAGCCTCTCCTGGTGGGCCAAAGCGACGTGCGCGCCGCGCTCAACCTGGCCGAGCGCGGCGAGCTGCCGGCGGCGTTCGTCTACGCGACCGACGCGGCGATCGCCGACGTCGAAGTGCTGTGGACCCTCGACGCGGCGGACCATCCGCCGATCGAGTATCAGGCCGCGGCGCTGGCCGGCTCCAGCGACCTTCAGGCCGCCAGCGCCTTCGTGGCGTTCCTCGGCAGCGAGCCGGCGCGCTCGCTCCTGGCCGAAGCCGGATTTCTGCTTCCCTAGCCCCGGGGCGCTCCCTCTCGATGCTCGAATCAGCCACCGCCGAGGTCGTCTCGCTGTCGATTCGGGTCGCCTCGCTGGCGGTCCTTCTCAGCCTGGCGCCGAGCATCGCCGTGGGCTGGCTGCTGGCGCGCTGGCGCCACCCCCTCGCCCAGCTGCTGCGCGGGCTCGTGATGCTCCCGCTGGTGCTGCCGCCGGTGGTCACGGGCTACCTGATGCTCTTCGTTTTCGGGCGCAGCCAGCCCCTCGGCAAGGCCTGGCACGCGCTCACCGGCGGGCACCTGGCCTACACCACCGCGGCCTGCGTGGTGGCCGCCGCGGTGGTGGGCTTCCCGCTCCTGGTGGAGGCGATCCGCCTCTCGATGCTCGGGGTGGACGCCCGCCTCGAGCAGGTGTCGCGCAGCCTGGGGCGCGGCCGGTTCTCGAC
>JBCCLG010000888.1:0-2647 GCA_039027015.1 Acidobacteriota bacterium
CGACGACTCGGAGAACTTATTGAGATATATGTGGTAACTATCCTTGCGCGTGTGCGGATGGAGTCGCACCAGCTCGCGAATGCCTTCGCAGAGAGCCTCCACGGACTCGGCGGGAGTCTCGTAGGTCACGTTAAGGAACGTGCTCCAGCGGCGAAACTTACGCGCCCCGAGATTGTCGACCGAGGCCGAGATCAGGCTGGCGTTGGGAAGCGTGATCGTCGAGTCATAGAACGTCCGGATCCTCGTCGAGCGAAAGCCGAGTTCGACCACCGTGCCTTCCACGCCCTCGATCTTGACCCAATCGCCCACGGAAAAGGGCTGATCCAGAATGACCGTCAGCGATCCGAAGAGGTTGCGCACCGTATCCTGGGCGGCGAGTGCGAGCGCGAGACCGCCGATGCCGAGGCCCGCCACCAGGCTGGTGATATTAACGTTGAGGTTCTCGGCGATAAAAACCAGGCCGATGGCCGCCACCAGGATCTTGGCGGTCTTGCGGAAGAGCGGCACCAGAAGGTCATCGGATTTGTTGGCGCTCCGCTCGGCTCGGACCTCGAGCACGGCGGCGGCGATATCTACCATGCGGTAAATGGCCCACACCGCGCTGACCACCATCACGAAGCGCACGGCCACAGCCAGAATCTGCAGCATCTGCGTGGGAAGACCCAGCCAGAAGATCCCCAGCCACCACAAAAAGGTTGCCGCCAAAAGCCCGAGGGGGCGCAGCGAGCTGAGCATCTGATCGGCGTCGATCACCTCCTGCCGCTTGCGGAGATAGCCCGTAATGAAGGCGCTCGCCAGCCGAACCACCAGCCTGTTGACGGCGATGCCCGCCAGGATCAGGATCGCGAGGCCGATCCACTGCCAGGCTTCGGCGAGGAAAAACCGGCCCTGTAAAGAGGCCGGCACTTTGGAGCGCAGCCATTGGGCCAGGGTCAGCGGTCCGGTCCGAGTGACGCCCTCAACGACCTCGCGATCTCGCACTGCGGCGACCATTTCCGGCGTCGACGCCACCGTCGCCGCGGTGAAAAGCCAGCGGCCGCCGCCCGAATCGGCGATCTCGATGGTGCCGACTCCTTCGAGGTCCAGAGACCAGGGAGGGCCCTCGGCCTCCGCGGGAAGCTCCGCGACCTCGATCAAGAGCGACCGGTCGAGCACCTCCTTGAGCTGGGCGGCGATCTCGCGGCCCTGCTGCCGGCGCACCCCGGGGTCCACCTCAGAGAGGTCGAGGGTGAAGGCCGCGCGGTCCAGGGGATGCCAGCCTTCGGGGGCCTTCTGGGGATCGAAGGCCTCGAGAAAGGTCGCCATGGCGGCGCGCGGGCTGCTCAAGCCTGGCGGGACTTCTTCGACCTCGGAATCTTCCTGGGCGGCGGCCGCGTCCTGCGCCGGAGAGTCCGAGGATGCCTCCGCGGCCGCGGAGGTTTCGGCCGCTGGCGGGGCGCTCTCCGGCGTGGTCTGGGCGTAGGCGCCTGCGGCGGCCTGCCAGATCGCGAAGCAGACCCACAGGGCGAGCGCCCGCGAGGGCGAGCGCGGCAGGGGAGACTGGGGTCGGAAAGAATTCGGCGTCACGGGGCGATGCATCATGGAGGACCTCGAGATCAGGAGCGGAGCGGCGACTTCGCAGAGGATATCGCTCGAGCTGTGCGCTGGCGAGGCGCGCCTTATGGCCGTGCCGGGCTGCTAAGCTCGTCGGCGGTCCCCGCGCCGCCGCAGGACTCCTCGAACCCGGAGAAATCCATGATCCCCGCGTCCCTTTCTTCAGCGCCTCGCCTTCCCGCCCTGGCGGCCGCGGCGCTCCTCGTTGTTGGAGGGCTCGCGGCCTCGCCCGCGGTCTGGGCCAGTTCCTCAGAGGACGGCCCGCCGACCCTCGAGAAGGCCCTCGCCGGCCTCCAGGCTTCCGAAGGGTTCCTTCGTACCTATCGCGACCCGCGCCGAGGACGCCTCCTCGCTGAGCTGCCCCCGCCTAACGAGGAGAGCGGCACGATTCTCTCCATGCTCTACGTGGAGGGCCTCACCACCGGGCTGGGATCCAATCCCGTGGGACTCGATCGCGGGCAGCTGGGAGAAGTCCAGGTCGTGGACGTTCGCCGTCTCGGTCCTCGGGTGCTCTTCGAGCGCCGCAACCTTCGCTTCAGGGCGGAGAGCGACGATCCCCTCGAGCGCCGGGCGACCCGGCAGTCCTTCGCGAATTCGGTGATTTGGGCCGCCCCCGTGGAGGCCCTGGACGCGGACGGCACCTCGCTCATCGATCTCACGAGTTTTTTGGTGCGAGACGCTCACCAGGTCGAGGCGACCCTTCGCGGCACGGGCCAGGGGGCCTACAGACTCGACGTCGAGCGCAGCGCCATCGATTTCGCATCGTGCCTCTCCTTTCCCGACAATCTCGAGTTCGAGGCCGCCTTGACCTACGCCCAGGCCGGCGACGAACCCGGTCCGCTGGTGGCCGCGACCGCCCCCACCGGCTCAGCCTTCACGCTCATCCAGCATTATTCGCTGATCCGGCTGCCCGACGACCGCTACCGGCCGCGCGCGGGCGATCCCAGGATCGGCTACTTCGGCCCACAATATCTCGACTACGCCGCGCCCCTGGACGACTCGACCGATCGCTGGCTGATTTCCAGACACCGTCTCGAAAAGCGCGATCCGGGCG
>JBCCLG010000889.1:0-2644 GCA_039027015.1 Acidobacteriota bacterium
CAAAAGCGTCCGAGAACTCCTGAGGCAATCCCCACTCGGCCAGATCGCCCGTGCAGAGGATGAGATCGGGAGTGAGGCCCTCGTGCTCGGCGAGGAAATCGAGATCCTCAATGAGCCGCGCCGTGAGGCTCTCGTGAGGGTTGGACAGATCCCCGATCTCCTTGGCGAATCGGTGGAATCTCCCTCCTGCACATCTCCGATATGCAGTTCGGGAGATTCCATCGATTCGCCAAGGAGACCGGGGATCTTTCCAACCCCCACGAGAGCCTCACGGCCCGGCTCACTGAGGATCTCGATTTTCTCGCCGAGCACGAGGGCCTCACTCCCGATCTCATCCTCTGCACGGGCGATCTGGCCGAGTGGGGATTGCCTCAGGAGTTCTCGGACGCTTTTGCGTTTCTGGAGAGGTTCTGCGCGCATCTGCGCCTGCCGCGCGAGCGCTGCGCTGTGATTCCGGGCAATCACGACGTGAACCGGATGCTCTGCTCGGCCTATTTCGACCGCTGCAAGGGATATGGCGAAAGCCCCGAGGAGCCCTGGTTTCCAAAATGGGAGCCCTATAAGAAAGCTTTCGATCGGTTCTATGCGGGCGTCGCGGACGTGAGCTTCACGGAAGATCATCCCTTCTCGCTTTTCGCCATTGACGAGCTTCAGGTCGTCATCGCCGGTCTCAACTCCACGATGGACGAGGGGCACGACGGTGCCGTCAAGGATAAGGACCGGGCAGATCCAGGTCATCACGGGCTGTGCGGTGAGCCTCAATATCGGTGGTTCCAGCAGCGACTCCGCGAACCGCGCTTCGAGGGCTGGCTCAAGGTAGGAGCCGTGCATCACAACGCGATTCGCGGCTGTCGCCGCGATGACGAGAACCTTCGGGACGCGGAGCTTCTGGGCGGCGTCCTCGGAAGGGATCTGCACCTCCTGCTGCACGGCCATACCCACGAGGCGAAAGCCGGGGTCCTCGGCCGCGGCCTGCTCGTGTACTCCACCGGAAGCGCCTCCCTCCAAACGGGGGGCGCGGACGCTCCCGTGCCGACCGACGTTCCCAATCAATACCAGCTGCTGCGGATTGCGGCCGGAGGCATCACGCGCTACTGCCGTCAATACGCTCCTCGAAATGAGCCGCCGAGGTTCATCGGTGACGTCAGCCAGTCGGAGACGGGGGGAGACTGGGTGATTCGGGATGATGCGAACCTTCGCGACGTCCGCTCACTCGCCGCGGAAGGTGAGGCGGCAGAAGATAAGCGCGCCGTGGAAGAGACCCGCAAGCCCGCGGAAGCGGCCGGTCTCGACTACATCCCTTCGCCGCCTGCCTTTTACGCCGAGCCGGACTACATCGGCTCGCACCGGTTTGTGGGGCGCGCCAAAGAGCTTGAGGAGCTCAACGACTGGGCCAAGCCTGCGGATCAGGCCAATATGCTGCTCTTTGAGGCCATCGGCGGTGAGGGCAAGAGCATGCTCACGTGGGAGTGGACGAATCACCACGCGATGCGGGTCCGCCAGGATTGGGCCGGTCGGTTTTGGTATTCCTTTTACGAGCGCGGCGCGATCATGGCGGACTTCTGTCGACGAGCGCTGAGCTATATGACCGGGCAGCCCCTCGAGGAGCTTCGAAAGAAGAAAACCGCCGAGATGCGCGAGTCGCTGCTCAGGCAGCTCCACGAGAGGCCCTGGCTCCTGGTTCTCGACGGGCTCGAGCGTGTGCTCGTGGCCTATCACCGGATCGACGCCGCAGAGCTTTCCGATGACAGGGTCGCTGACGCCACCGATCCGATCGCGGATCGCGACCCGCGCGACGCCATCCGCGAGGAGGACAACGACCTTCTCCGAGCGCTGGCCGCCAGCGGACCGTCGAAAATTCTGGTTAGCTCTCGGCTTACGCCGCGTGTGCTGGTGAGCTCCGCTGGTCAAGACATCGTCGGAGTGAGGAGCATGAGGCTTCGCGGTCTTCGCCCGCCAGATGCGGAGCGCCTGCTGCGCTCCTGCGGCGTCGAGGGCGACAGCGCCGAAATCCAGAGCGACCTGACCACCCACTGCGACAATCATCCGCTGGTGGTCGGGGTCCTTGCAGGCCCGGTCAGGAACTACCTCCCGGACCGCGGGAACTTCGGCGCCTGGGTGCAGGATCCCGAAGGCGGAGCCAAGCTCGACCTCGCGAGTCTCGATCTAAAACAACGGCGCAACCACACCCTCTTGGCCGCGCTCGAGGCCCTCCCGCCCGCAGGCCGTCAGCTTCTTAGCACGCTTGCTCTCCTCTCCGAGTCCGCGGACTACGAGATGCTGAGCGCCTTCAATCCTCATCTGCCACCGGAGCCAGAAGAGGTCGCAGAGCCGGCGCCTCCTGAGAGCCATTGGCGTTGGAGCCGTATGTCTAAGAGTGAGCGCGCCGAGCTTCGAGTTCGCTATAAGAGGAGTCGGAAGGAGCGGAGAATTTATGAAGAGGAAGTGCAGGCCTGGCTTCATTCGAATAAGTACCGCGAAGCCACTAAGAAGCTAAGTCTTACCGTTGCCGACCTGGAACAGCGTGGCCTCCTTCAGTACGAACACAACACCCGACGGTATGACCTTCATCCCGTGGTTCGCGGCGTGGCTGCGGGCCGGCTGAAGGCGGAAGACCGAGAGCAGTTCGGGCAGAAGGTCATCG
>JBCCLG010000890.1:0-2639 GCA_039027015.1 Acidobacteriota bacterium
CCCGCTGTTTGGGATCGTGCAGGGCGCTCACCAGCATTAGAGGCACGCTGCGCAGCTCCTCGGCGGCGCGCAGAGCGTCGATCATGTCCAGCTCGAGCCGCGGGGTGTCCGAGCCTCGGCTCGGGTCCATGACGATGCCGTCGACGGCGGCGAAAGCGGACAGCTCGAGCGCCGACTCGACGTCGGACGCGGCGAGGGTCCTATAGCCGGCTTCGTCGAGGGCCCTTGCGGTGCGCCTTCTCGAGGCCCTGTCGCCGTCGACGATCAAGAGAGTGCAGCCGGCGCAGCCGGCGATTTCCAGGGTGTCTTCGGTGGGTGGAGGCGTTCTCGGGACTCGGTCGGTCAGGGGAGGTGTCAAGGTCATGGAGCTGAGGGCCTCTTCTCGATCTCGGCAGGGAGAGATTCCGCGACCCGGGAAAATTCCGCGCCTCGAGAGGCCGCGAAGGGTCGCTTTCAGGGCGATAAAGCGCGGGCGACGTGCCGTCGGGGCCGCACGCGCCGTCGCTGGGTCTCTCTCCCCCGAGCAATCCCTGTGCCCGCCGACTGAGCCCGTGCCTGGGGCGGGCGGGCGGCCCTCTAGCTCTCGTCGTCGTCGGGCCGCGGCTCCCAGGCCGCCACCACGCCGCGCTCGCCCCGCGGGTGCAGCGTCCCGGGCGTCGCCCGCGGGCTGATCGATCCCAAGCAGCGCAGAATCGGCCGACCCTCGCGCATGTATTTGGCCTCGTAATTGGTGCGCGGGCCCTCGGGCCACGGACCGAGCACGGGCTCGAGCACCAGATCCGGATAGCCCTCCAGGATCTCCATCACCAGCTCGCCGTAGTCGATGAAGTCGGTGGCGAAGCACAGCTCGCCGCCCGGCTTGAGCAGGCCGAGCACCAGATCCACCGTCGCCGGATCGAAGAGCCGCCGCCGGTGGTGCTTGGCCTTGGGCCAGGGATCGGGGAAGTACACGTGGAGCCGGCTGGCGAAGCCGCGCGGCAGCGCCGCGGACAGGAGATAGAGCGCCTCGCCGCGCACGTTGAGCAGGTTGGCCGCGCCGTGATTCGCCGCCCTCTTGGACAGCAGCCGGTAGTACTTCGAGACCACTTCGATGCCGAGAAAGCGTTTCTCCGGCTCGGCGAGGGCCCGCTGGAGCAGATAGCGCCCCTTGCCGTAGCCGAGCTCGACCTCCCACTCGCCCTCGCCGGGCAGCAGAGCGCCCAGGTCAGAGGGGTCCTCGACGGCCAGAAGGGGCGCTTCGCGGTCGAGAATTCTGTAGGCGGGCTTCAGTCGCACGGCGGGCGGGCTCGGTTCGCGGGTCGGGGTGGGCTACGCCGGGCTGCGTGGCGTCGGGAGGGGCGCGGAGCGTATCAGAGGGACCCGTCCGATCGGGGTACACTGCGCGCGCCGGACGGACCCCAAAATTCCTTTCATCCCACGTCACGCCTCGAGGATCCTTTGAGTATGAGTTCGCGAACCGACGCCTACGAGAAGCTGGGAGCCTTCTACCTCGGCCGGGAGGTCGACCCGCGGAGCGGCGAAACGCTCGATGCGCCGCTGCTCTACGACGCCAAGGACTTGACCACCCACGCGGTGTGCGTCGGCATGACCGGCAGCGGCAAGACCGGTCTGTGCGTCACCCTGCTCGAGGAGGCGGCGATCGACGGCGTGCCGTCGCTGGTGATCGACCCCAAGGGCGACCTGGCCAATCTGCTGCTCACCTTCCCCGATTTGGCGCCGGCGGACTTCCTGCCGTGGGTCGATCCGGGAGAGGCCGCCCGCGAGGGCCGTACCCCGCAGCAGCACGCCGAGGCGAAGGCCGAGCTGTGGCGCGAGGGCCTCGCGTCCTGGGATCAGGATGGCGAGCGCATCCGCCGGCTGCGCGAGGCCGCCGAGTTCGCGATCTATACGCCGGGCAGCGAGGCCGGCCGTCAAGTCTCGATTCTCTCCTCCTTCGGCGCCCCGCCTCCCGAGGTGCTCGAGGATCGCGACGCTCTCAACGAGCGCATCCAAACCACCGCCTCGAGCCTGCTGGCGCTCCTCGGCATCGACGCCGACCCGATCAAGAGCCGTGAGGCCATCCTGCTCGCCAAGCTCTTCGAGGCCTCCTGGCAGGAGGGGCAGGACCTCGATCTCGCGTCGCTCATCCTGCAGCTTCAAACGCCCCCCTTCGAGACCATCGGCGTGCTGCCTCTGGAGTCTTTCTATCCCGAGGATAAGCGCTTCGAGCTGGCCATGGCGCTCAACAACCTGCTGGCGTCGCCGACTTTCCAAAGCTGGCTCGAGGGCGATCCCCTGGACGTCGACGATCTGCTCTACACCGCCGAGGGCAAGCCGCGGGTCACCGTCTTCTCGATCGCCCACCTCTCGGACGCCGAGCGCATGTTTTTCGTGTCCCTGCTGCTCGGCCAGACCCTCGGCTGGATGCGCACGCGCGCGGGCACCTCGAGCCTGCGCGCCATTCTCTACATGGACGAGATCTTCGGCTATCTGCCGCCGGTGGGCTCGCCGCCCTCCAAAAAGCCGCTCCTCACCATGCTCAAGCAGGCGCGGGCCTTCGGGGTCGGCCTGGTTCTGGCGACCCAGAATCCGGTCGACCTCGACTACAAGGCGCTGTCCAACATCGGCACCTGGTTCCTGGGCCGGCTGCAGACCGAGCG
>JBCCLG010000891.1:0-2638 GCA_039027015.1 Acidobacteriota bacterium
CGTCGACGAGGACTACGACGCCGCGCTCCGAGGTCTCCGCCCGTTTCTCGACGCTCAGCCCAATCACGCCGACGCCACCTTCCTGCTCGCCGGGGTTCAGCGGCGGCGCGGCCAGCTCGAGGAGTCCCTCGACCTTCTGCGCCGCGCGGTCGAGCTCGATCCGCAAAACCCTCTCTTCCTCTCGACCCTCGGCGGCACCCTGCAGGCCACTCGCAGCTGGGCCGAGGCGGCGCGCTGGAATCGGCAGTCCCTCGACCTCGAGGAGAACGCCTGGGTGCGCGGCCAGACCGCCCTCGACCTCTTTTTCGCCAGCTGCCGGCAGCGCTGCGACCCCGCGGAGTCTCGCCGGCTGCTGCGCGCCGCAGCGCCCGATGAGGACGGCGTCCTCGCCATGCATCTCTTCCTTCTCGACCTCTACGCGGCCGCTCCCGACTTCGAGACCGCGGCCGTCGAGGGCGCCCTGGCGGCCCTCGAGCCCCTGGGGGAGCGCGGCGGCGATTCGGTGTATCTCAACCACCTGATCGGCCCGCGCTTCGTCGCCCTCGAGCGGGTCGGGCGCGCGGCGGCCGCCGCGGCGTGGCTGGAGTCGCGGGCCGAGGCGATCGAGGCGGAGCGGATCGCCAATCCCGACTACCCGACGGACCTCTCCCACCTCGCTTTGGTGCGCGCCCTCCAGGGCCGAGCTCCGGAGGCTCTGCGGCTGGCGGAGCAGGGGGCGGCGCGCAGCGAGGCGGACCGCTTCTCGGGTCCGCGGGAGCGCGAGTTAAGAGCCCTCGTTCTCGCCTTGACGGGGCACCGCGAGGAGTCGGAGCAGCTGGTAGGCGAGCTGCTCGCCTCCTCCTACCAGCGGGCCTTGAGCGAGATCTTGCTCGAGAAGGATCCTCTCTGGCTCCGCGCCCGCGCCGGCTCGCCCGGCTGACGCCGACGCCCGGGCGTTGTGGGCTTCATCCTCCGCTTCCGTGGGCTAAGGTTTATTGGCCTAGATTTATTGACCATAGGAGTGACTTCTCTTCTCGAGACAATGTGATACATTTACGTGGTTCAGTCGACGTTGTTTACTTCTCATGTCAGTTGGAGGCGATGATGTATTCCGATACATGCGATCGAGTCGTATTCGAGAATTACCGGACCGGCGACCGCCACGCGGAGGGCTTCGGGCCCCCGGATCCGCCGCCGTGTCCTCGGCAAACGGTTGCTTTCGACGGGCTTCAGGGTCCCGTGGACCCCTACTGTCCACGTCAAACCGTGTCCTTCGATCTGGCGGAGGGAAACCCCGTAGATCCCTATTGTCCGCGCCAAACCGTGGCTTTCGGTCTCCAGGAAGGCCCTCCGGTGGACCCTTACTGCCCGCGCCAAACGGTTGTCTTTGGCCCCGCGGCCGACTTCGTCGGGGAAAAAGGCGGGCCCGTGGACCCCTACTGCCCGCGTCAAACGGTGCTGTGGGGTGAGGATTTTCGCGAAGGCGATCAAAAACCCGAAAGTAAATATTTCGCGGGTCTCGAAAGCTTCGGAGCGGTCGATGAAAGATCGCTTGAAAAGCATAAATTGACAGTTGCCAATAAAGCTGTCGATGCCGCCTTCGGGGCGGCTGGCGGCGGCGCTGATTTAAACGAATCGACCTTTGCCGCCCATCGACGCGCCCTGCGAGAGCGGCTCGCGGAGCGGGTTTCTTCCGGCCTGAACTGAGCCGCTCATGCACGGAGTCTTCGAGGCTCCGGGCTCTATTCTGCGGACCAGCCGCGCCTACCGCCTGGTGCTCGCCGACCGTCTTGGGTCGGCCGAGCGCAGGCGGCTGGGCGAGAGATGTCAAGAACCCGATTTCTACGGCGCGCTCCGCCGAGTCAGCGGGGAGGGCGCGGTGCGCGCGGTCGACCGAGAGACCGCGCTGCTGCTGCTGTCCCTGCGTGAGCCCGGCCCGATCCCGAGATTCTTTCTGCGCGGCGGCGGCGCTGCGAAGCTGCGCCGGACCGTGGCGGCGCTGATCCAGGAGGGTGCGCTGGAGATTCAGGGCGCCGACGGCGCCTTTCGCCGCGCCGCCGCCGCGCCGGGCTCGAGCGTTCACCAGGCTCCCTCCGGGCGCCTGGCGCGACTTTCCCGAGCGGCGGTGCGCTGGGCCTGCGGCTGGGCTCGCCGCGGCCCGGGAGGAGATCGGCGCTCTCTGATCCGCCAGCTCTACGCCTACAACCGCCTGCCGTGGACCCCGCGGTGGCGGCGCCGCCTGGGCGGCGGCCACCGCCCGTGCGTCGAGCGGTACGCGGGCTTCCCCCGCGAGCTGCCGGCCGGGTGGCGCCCGAGGGCGCGCCTGGAGAGCGACGGCTGGGTGATCTTCGAGCGCAGCGGCCCGGCTCGGCCCGGGCCCTACAAGCTCTACATCAGCCCCCGGCCCGAAGGGTTGGGGCCGGCGCTCGACGGGCTGTTCTCCGTTTTGGCCGACTGCCGGGTGGCGGCGGTCAAGGTCGCCGGGCTGAGCGGCGACGTGCTGCGCCCCGACAAGCTCATGGTCTACACCGATCGGCTGGACGCCCTATGGGATGCGGCGCAGCGCCTGGGCCCGGCGCTTGAGGGCCTCGAGCCCCACGGCGTGCCGTTCAGCGCCGAGATCGGCGGGGATGGGCTGCTCTCCTGGGCCACGGACCCC
>JBCCLG010000892.1:0-2635 GCA_039027015.1 Acidobacteriota bacterium
CAGCACTGCGTTGGCTTTCGACATAGCGATCGACTCCTAGATTATCTAGGAAGGTTTACGAGCCGATCCGGAGTGAGTTTCAGAAAGCTCCGGTCCGGCATCTGAAGCCCCCGGCATATCGAAAAGTCCGGCATGACAAATCGACACGAACCCCTGAGCGTCTTCCACCTGGAGGACCTGCCGCCGCACCTGCGCGAGCGCGCCCGCCCGCTGTCCGATCACGGCCTCCATCTGCCCGCTGAATTCGTCCTTTACTGGATGCGCGCCGCCCTGCGCGGGCACGAGAACCCCGCCCTCGACGGCGCCCTCGCCATCGCCGACCACCTCGAGCTGCCGGTGCTGGTCTACCAGGGCCTCTCGGAGCGCTATCCGTTCGCCTCGGACCGCCATCACAGCTTCATTCTCGAAGGCGCGCGGGACGTCGCCGCCGAGCTGGGCGAACGCGGCATCACCTACGCCTTCCACCTCGAGCGCGAGGGGCGGGACGCGGCCTTTCTGAAGCAGCTGTGCGGCCGCGCCGCCGCGGTGGTGACGGAAGATCTGCCGGTCGCCCCGCTGCGCGGCTGGGCCGACCAGCTGGCGGAGGCCATCGAGCCGCCGCTGATCGCCTTCGACACCTCCTGCGTGGTGCCCATGCCGCTGACCCGCCGGGCCTACGACCGCGCCTTCGCGTTTCGCAAAGCCACCGACAGCCTGCGCGGCGAGCGCCTCGGGCGCCGCTGGCCCGAGCGCCAGGTCCACCGCTCGGCGGACGGCGTGGGCCTGCCCTTCGAGCCCCTCGATCTCGAGAACGCCGACTTCGCCGAGCTGCTCTGCCAATGCCGCATTGACCACGGCGTGCCGCCGGTGCCCCAAACCCGCGGCGGCAGCCGGGCGGGCTACCGGCGCTGGGAGGAGTTTCGCGACGGCCAGGGCCTGCGCAACTACGCCCGGCGGCGCAACGACGCCCTGCGCCCCGAGGCGGTCAGCAGGCTCTCGCCCTACCTGCATTACGGCATGGTCTCGCCCCTGCGCATCGCCCGCGAGGCCTTGGAGCATGGCTCCGACGGCTCGCGGAAATACCTCGACGAGCTGCTGGTGTGGCGCGAGCTGGCCTACCACTTCTGCTTCCACCGACCCGACCACGCGACCCTGTCGGCGATTCCCAACTGGGCCCGCCGCACCCTCGCCGACCGCGAGGGCGACCGCCGGCCGCAGCTGCTCTCCACGGAGCAGCTGGCGCGCGCCCGATCCGGCGACGAGCTGTGGGACGCCGCCCAAATGTCGCTTCTGCGCCAGGGCGAGCTGCACAACAACGTGCGCATGACCTGGGGCAAGGCTCTGCTGTCCTGGACCCCGAACGCCGAGACCGCGCTCGCGGAGCTGCGCGACTTAAACCACCGCTACGCCCTCGACGGTCGCGACCCCTCCTCCTACGGCGGCATCCTGTGGTGCCTCGGCCAGTTCGACCGTCCGTTTCCCCCCGAAAAGCCCATCTTGGGCTCGGTGCGCCCGCGCCCGACCCGCACTCACGCCAAGCGTCTTGACGTGGCGCGCTACCGCCGCCTGACCTCCGAGCCGGTGTTCGACGACCTGCCGAGGGTCTTGGTGGTGGGAGCGGGCGTCGCCGGCCTGGCGTGCGCCCGAACCCTCTCGGATCAGGGCATTCCCGTGACCGTGGTCGATAAGGGCAGAGGCCCGGGAGGCCGCATCTCCACTCGCCGAGAGGCCGATTCCGCCCGGTATGACCACGGCGCCCAATTCTTCACCGTGCGCGACCGGCGCTTCGACCGCCCGGTGCGCGCCTGGCACCAGGAGGGCGTGGTGGCGCCGTGGAAGGGCACGGTGGTGACCCTGGAACGCGGCCAAAAAGAGGCCGCGCGGCCCGCGGAGCGCTGGGTGGGAACGCCCGGCATGAGCGCCCTCGCCGCTCACCTGGCCTCGGATCTCGAGGTGCTGCGCGGCCATCAGGTCAGCGGCCTCGAGCGCCGCGGCAGCGGATGGATCGCCGAGACCGACGGCGGCCGCTCCCTCGAGGCGGACCTCTGCATCCTCACCGCGCCAACGCCCCAAAGCCTCGATCTCCTGCCGGCGGGCAGCGCCCTGGCCCAGAAGCTCGAGGGCGTGACCTACGCGCCGTGCCTGGCGCTGATGCTCGCCCTCGAGCAGCCCATGGACGTGCCCTACGAGGGCGCCTTCGTGGAGGACTCGGCCCTCGCCTGGATCGCCCGCGACAGCGGCAAACCGGGCCGCGGCCCCGGCGAGCGCTGGGTGCTGCACGCCACGCCCAGCTGGAGCGAGCGCCACCTCGAGGCAGACCCCGAGAGCCTGATACCCGAGATGCTCAACGCGTTCGGCAAGGCCACCACCCGCCCGGTTCCCCAGGTGATCGCCTCGCGCGCCTTCCGCTGGCGCTATGCCCTGGTCACGCAGTCGCTGGGCGTCGATCACCTCTTCGACGCCGACAGCGGCCTTGGCTACGCCGGCGACGCCTGCCTCGGCTCGCGCGTCGAGCAGGCGTATTTGAGCGGCGTGGCGGTGGCCGGCAGGCTGATGCGCACCCTCGCCGCTGGCGCCCCGGCGGCGAGGGTGGAGCGCGGGAAGACCCTCGCCCTACCCTTTGCGGGCGCCGGCGCCTCCTGACCGGGCGGCCGGG
>JBCCLG010000893.1:0-2632 GCA_039027015.1 Acidobacteriota bacterium
CGACCGAAAAGGCGCGGCGGGCGTTCGGGGACTGCTCCGCCAGCCATGCCTCGGCGCCCAGCGCGCGCTCCCGAGCCTGCTCCAGGGTCTCGGGCCCGCTCATGGGCAGGGTGTCGCTGGCCAGCAGCGTCTGCTTCAGGCTGATCGGCAGGTGGCGGCTGAGCGCCCGATCGAAGAATCGCTGGAAGCCTTCACGAACGCCGAACACTTTCTCAGGCGAGGGATTGGAAAGCGCCAGCGCGATCTCTATTCCCGTTTCGAGATGGTTGAAAAATTCCGCGTCTCGCATCGTCGAAGGTACCATCGAGCGCCATGATTACCAGCAATCAGAATCGGTGGCTGAAGGATATTCGCCGGCTTGGGACAAGTAAAGGAAGGCGGGAGGCCCGCGCCAGGGGCCGGATGCTGCTAGAGGGACCCCACCTGGTGGGCGAAGCCCTGGAGGCGGGCCTCGAGCTCGAGGCCGTGCTCGCGACCCCGGCTTTTGGCGGCACCCCCGCCGGCCAGGCGCTCATCGAGCGGCTGCCGCGACCGCCTCTCGAGGTCGACGCTTCTCTCTTGGACGCGATCGCCGACTCAGACTCCCCTCGCGGCCTCGTGGCCATCGGCGTGAAAGCTCCGGCGAGCCTCGACGAGCTGAGCGCCGAGGACAGCGACAGCTTCGTTTTCGCTGACGGCCTGCAGGACCCCGGCAATGTAGGGGCTTTAGCGCGCGTCGCCGAGGCCGCCGGCGCGCGCGCCCTGCTGCTCAGCGCCGGCACGGTCTCGGCCGCGCATCCGAGGGCGCTGCGGGCTTCTGCCGGCAGCCTCCTGCGTCTTCCGGTGATCGAGGGGACCGAGCCTCAGGCGGTGAGCGCTCGTCTCGGCGGCGCCTGGTTCAGGCTTCAAACCCGGGGCGGGTCTTCACTGTACGGGGCGGAGGACGCGGCCCTGTTGTCCGCTTCGGGGCCCCGCATTCTGGCGGTAGGCGCCGAGGGCGCGGGCCTCTCGCGCGAAGTCGAAGCTGCGGCGGGCTTCGACCTCACCGTGCCCCTTGCCGGCCAGGTCGAATCCCTGAACGCGGCCGTTGCCGCCGCGGTAGTTCTCTTTGAATGGCGCCGCAGGGCCCTCGCCGGTTGAGGGTCGACCTCGATCAGCAGTCCGCCTAGCGAGGCACGAAGCGGACCTGGAACATTCTGGGCCAGAACTTGCCCGTCAGCCAGAAGGTCTCCGACTCGCCGTCGTAGGCGATGCCGTTCAGCACGTCGACCATGCGGCTTTCTCCCGGGGTGAGAAGCCCGGAGGCGTCGATCACCGCGTCGACACGTCCGGACTCGGGCTCGATGCGCACGATCCGCTCTTCACCCCATAGGTTGGCGAAGAGCCTGCCGTCCACGAATTCCAGCTCATTCAGCCGCTGGACGGGCTTGCCGTCGAGCGTGACTTCGACGGTCTTGAGCCAGCCGAAGTCTTCGGTGTTGCGGTAGGTCAGCCGCGAGGTGCCGTCGCTCATGATCAGGCTGGAGCCGTCGTAGGTCAGGCCCCAGCCTTCGCCGTTAAAGCCCCATTGATCGACCAGCTCAAGAGTTTCACGCTCGAGAAGCAGGGCGACGCCGGACTTCCACGTCAGCACCACGAGCCGATCGCCCAGCAGCGCCAGGCCCTCCCCGAAGTAGGCTCGGTCGAGATCGCGCTGCACGATTACCCGGCCGCTGCGCGGCTCGCTCCGCCGCACGCTCGAGCGCCCGTAGAGGCCGGTGGACTCGTAGAGCTCGCCGTCGAACCACTGAAGGCCCTGGGTAAAGGCTCCGGGGTCGTGGGGAAACGAGTCGACGACTTCGGCTCGCAGCTGGAGAACGGTCGAGGGTTCGGCGGACATCGGCGTCGGCAGCCCGCAGGCGAAGCTCATGGAAGCGCAGGCGATCAGCAGGAAGAAGAGGTTGGGTCGGGTCGCGCGGAGGCTCGCTGGCTCTCTCTGGCGTTCAGGGGTCCTATCGGATGCCGCGGAGAGGCCTCTCGAAGCGGGGAGGCGCTCTGTTCGCGCGGTGCGTGCAAGGTCCTCTCTGGCCGCGGCGCAAAACCTCCCTGCCGCGGCTCGGAACGGTGCGCTCCGGCCCCCGAATGCTACCACGGGCGCCCGGACCCCAAGATGGCGAGCGGTGCCTCGCTGGAATGGCGGTCGGGATGATGGCCGCAGTCGGATGTGCCGATGGGGCTGCCCGGAGGCAGCGGCGCTGCGGAGGCGGGCGCGCTCGGCATCGCGGCGCCGAAGTCTCGCTCCTGAAAGCGCTGCACGCGCCGGGAGAGCGACCGAGCGTGCTGAGTGGCTGTGCCCGAATTGAGCGTCCCTTGAAGATCTTCGAGGCTCGCCTCAAAGGCCCAGCGCAGCCGCTCGGGCAGCTCCTGCGACCCCGCGTGGGCCAGAAACTTCTCGACCGTCACTCTTTGAACGGCATGGCGCAGCGGCTTGAGGCGACCCGAGGGACTGGGGCCCCCAGGGAAAGCCGCGGCGAGCACCGCGTTCAGCACCTCGGAGACGCTGGGCGACTCGGGCATCCTGCGCTCGAATTCGATCAGCCGGCTGAGTCGGGCGGGCTGCAGGAGATGCTCGAGGGCGTGGTGGGCGGCGCTCTCGGCCGCCCCCACCGCGTCG
>JBCCLG010000894.1:0-2631 GCA_039027015.1 Acidobacteriota bacterium
CAGGCGGGGCATGACCGAGCGGGAGCAGCGCCTGGGGGCCCCGGAAGGGGCGCCCCGTTTCGGCCTGCCCGTGATCGGCCTCGAGCCCTCCGAGGCCGTCGACCGAGGCGGCTTTCGCGACGCCATGGCGGGTCTTTTCCCCGAGCTGGACCCGGCCCTCGCCTGGCTGCCGGTGCACCCGTGGCAGCTGCGCCACGAGCTGCCGAGACTCGGCCTCGAGCGGCCGGTGCGGCACCTCGAGTCGGCGCCGATGCGTCCGTCGATGTCTTTGCGGACCCTGCTGCCGGATCGCTTCGGCGACTTTCCGCACTTCAAGACGGCGCTGGCCGTGCGCCTCACGGGTGCGGTGCGCATTGTTTCCGTTCAGGCCGCCGCCAACGGCCCCAGGCTGACCGAGCTGCTTTCCCATCCGCGATTCCGCTCCTCGACCCTGACCGTGCTCGGCGAGCCGGCCTCCCTTCACTGGCGGCGAGACGATCCCGACGAGGCCAAGCGGGTCTCGGCGGTGCTGCGCCAAAACCCCGAGGGACTCTCGCGGCGTGGCGACCTGCTGATGCCCGCCGCCGCGCTGATCGAAGGATCCGGCGGCGGGCCCCTGGTGGCGGAGGTCGTCGGCTCGGGCGATCCCGCGGCGTGGCTGCGCGACTACGCCGGCGCGCTGCTGCGTCCGCTGCTGCGCCTGATGAGCGAGGAGGACATCGCCCTCGAGGGCCACCTGCAAAATATCGTCGTGCGTCTGCGGGCCGGGGAGACGCCCCACTTCTTCTACCGCGACTTCGGCGGGGTGCGTCTCTACCCGCCGCGCCTGCAGCCCAGAATCGACGGCCCCCTCGACTTCGCGCCGGGCTCGGCGACGGTGACCGACCGCGAGGAGGAGCTTTGGAGCAAGGTCTGCTACCCGGCGCTGCAGAACCACCTGGGAGAGCTGATCCGGGCTCTCACCCTGCACTTCGAGGTGCCGGAGGCGGAGCTTTGGCGGCCGGTGCGCGAGCTGCTCGAGACTCACCTCACGCGGCCCGAAGAGAGGGCGTGGTTCCTGGCGCCCGCCTGGCGGCTCAAGGCCATGACCCGCATGCGCATCGAGCGGCGCGTCACCGAGTACCGCTACGGCGAGGTGAGAAATCCACTGTGGCGGGGGTGAGGCGAGAGGCCGCGCGGACGCTCACCGAGCTGCTGGCTTCGGCGCTGGTGCGCGAGTCGGCGGCGGGCCGCTTTCGCCGCGAGGGTGACGCCTACCGTTTGGGCTCCCTGCGGCTGCCGCTCGTCGCCGAGTACGCCTTCGGTCGCTACGCGTGGGGCGAGCTGCCGTTCGCAGATCCCCTCGCGCTGTGGGATTCCCTCGCCCCGCGCCTGCCTCCCCGCGGCTTCGAGAGAGTGCGCGCCGAGCTGGCCGACGGCCTCGAAAATATAACGCTGTCCTTCGCCGCCTGGCGGGAGAAAGAGCTGCCGCCCCTCGAGGAGCTGGGCGGGGTCGACCCCGTATTTTTCGAGGGCCTGAGCCTCAAAGGGCACAACCTCCACCCCGGCGCCAAGACCCGCCTGGGCTTCTCGACCGCCGACTCCCGGCGCTACGCCGCCGAGCTGGGAGGCGAATTCGAGCTGCGCTTCGTCGGCGTGCGGCGCGACCTTCTCGAGATCACGGGCGAGTCGCTGGAGCGCTTTTTCCGCGTCGAGCTGCCGGACGGCTACGGGGCGGTGCCGGTGCATCCGTTCCAGCGCTGTGAGGTGCTGCCGGAGCTCTACGCCGAGGAGTGGCGAAGCGGCGCGCTGGTGGACTCGCCGAGCCGGCTGCCCGTGCGCGCGTGTACCTCCCTGCGCACCGTCTCGCCCACCGATCCGGAACTTCCGGATCTCAAGCTCGCCCTTGAGATCCAGGCTACCTCCACTGTGCGCTCCATGAGCCCGCATACGGTGAGGAACGGCCCGGTCTTTTCGACTCTTTTCGGCGCCATCGCCCTCCCGCGAGACTTCACTGCCCTCGGCGAGCCCGGCGGCGTCAGGCTGCGCGCCGCGGGTCGCCGGCGAGAGCGCAATCTATGCGCCCTGATGCGCGAGAGGATCCGCCCGCGGTCGGGCGAAATGGCGGTGGTCGCCTCCTCTCTCACCTGCCCCTACTCGGCGGACTGCTGCGCGGGCTCGAGCCTGCTTGACGCCCTCGTGGCGCTCGACGGGCGAGGGGTCCGCGCCTTTTGGCGCGACTACGTGCGTCTTCTCCTCGAGGGGCATCTGGCCCTCCTGCGCGCGGCCGGCGTGGGGCTCGAGGCCCACCTGCAGAATTGCGTGGTGGGCTTTGAGGCCGGGAGGCCCCGCCGGCTCTACGTGCGCGACTGGGGCGGGCTGCGCGCCTTCGGGCCGCGCCTCGAGGAGGGCGCCGGCCGCCACGGTCTCAAGCTCGACCTCGCCCCGGGCTCCAAGACCGTGGTGGGCGACCTCGAGGCGGTCCTGAGCAAATTCACCTACTGCCTGCTTCAGAACCACCTCGCCGAGATCGCGGCGGCGCTCCTCGTGGGCGAAACGGCCTGGGAGGTGAGCGAGCGCTGGCTGTGGGCCGAGGTGCGGCGTCAGCTGCGCTCGCTGCTCGGCGAGGAGAGCGCGGAGTGGCGTTTTTTGACGCGAAAGACCCTGCCGCCC
>JBCCLG010000895.1:0-2630 GCA_039027015.1 Acidobacteriota bacterium
AGAGGGAGTACGCCATGCTGTTGCGAAGGTAAAAGCTCTCTCGCTGCTTTCCCTCTCGCTGGAAGTACTCGAGTATCGACTCGAGCAATCCCCGACCGCGATCGAAGTCCTCGAGCCCGAAAATGGCGTTGTAGCCCAGGAGCCACTGAAGGTCCGCGTGCTGCAGGCTGCCGGGCTCCTGGCTTTGCCACGATTGACTCAGGAGCCGATCGGCCTCCCGATAGTCCTCAGACTCGAAGTGCAGCAGTCCCAGCAGGAGGTCCGCATCGACCTCCGCCATCGCCGGGGAGTCGAGGGCCGATCTCGCCAGGGCGATCGCGGTTTCGTAGGCCGAAAGAGCCCAGGCCTGCTTCAGCGCCGCGCGGCCCCTGGTTCCAGACTCCTCGAGCTGCCCCGACTGCACGGTGTGCCAGGTGGACGCGAAGGGGTCCTGGGCCTCGACTTCGAGCCCCAGGGCATGCAGCCGAGACAGCCTCCCGTCACCGGACGATCCGAGGGCCTCGTACCAGGCCGTCAGGGTCTTGGAGCTGCGGAAGTAAAAGCTCGACTCCCCGTGACGCGCGAGCCAACCCGCGTCGACTCCGGCCTGAAGGAGGCTCTGGGCTTCCTCGGCCCGGAGCGCCGGATCACCCCCGTCTCCCGACAGGAGACTCAGCTCCTCGGCTCCGAAAGGCCGGGTCAGCACCGCGCAGGCTAAGAGAGCCTCCGCGGCCTCCGGTCTCCGGGAGTCCGGGTCAGAATCTTCAGGTACGGGCACGAGCCTTGGGCTATCGGCTCCTCCAGCCAGGGCGTGCCACCTCTCGGGCATCTCCTGGGCCTGCACCGCCAGAATCATCGGCAGATTCTGGCGATGCCCGTACTGGTGCAGGAGATGAACGATCTCGATGGCGAGTCGATCGGCATTCTCCGCGCCCTCAAGGCGTATCATCACCGGCTTCTGGCCGGCCTCCGCGAGCGCTCGCACCGCGCCGAGGGTGAAATCGACAAAGTGGGACTGCGTCAGAAAGTAGCGGCTGCGGCGCTGGTAGAACTCGATGAGCGCCGCGCGGTTGCCCTCGAGCGGAAACTCGGGCACTCGGGCTAGAAGCTCGATCTGGCCCTCGAGGGGCCCGGAATCAGAGAGTTCTGGAAGCGCGGTCGCGAGGGCTCGCCCGAAGCGCTGGGCGAGTTCGGGCTGGCGAGGCGCCACGAGATCCAAGGCCTGGCGGACAATGCCGAGCATCGCCCCCGCGGGTCGCTCCAGCCCCGGTCGCCAGAAGTCGCGGAGCACGACGCCGCCGGCGGATTTGACCTCGTCTTCTCGGCGGTCCAGGATCGCGGCGGCGGGGGCCGGCGGACCGATCAACAGCGTGGCGTCGTATTCACTCTTCACGTTCATGGTCTGCACCTCCGATTCGTCAGCGAGTGGGGCACGACCCCGTTCAGGACGCGGACGAAAACTCCTTGCCGTTTGCGGTTTTCACGTCCAGGGCTCTTCGAAGCGCTTGCAGATGAATCCCATCCTGGGGCAGCAGAGTTTGATTGCTTAAAAACCTGCGCGGGCTGGGTGTGGACCGTCCTCGAACGAAATCCTTCGAGCAGCCCGTTCGCTCGAGAAGCGAGGTCAAGGTGCGCGGATCCCGGCAGTCCAGCACAGCTTCCGGCATCCAGCTGTCGAGCTGCAGCCAGACCACCGCGCGGAGGATTCTCGCCGTGTCGAGCGAGAGCTTGGGACGTACGCCCGCGGCGCGACAGAGCTGCCTGAGAGCACTCACGCTCATGTGCGCATGCTGACTCCATTGCGCAACGGTTACCGGGTCCATGGGCGCATCGATCACCCCCACGACCTGCCGCGCCCAACGGTGGAGAATCGAGTTGTCGGCGATGTCGATGGATCGGATCCTCCTCGCTTGAATGTCAGAAGCTTAGCATATGAAATTTCTATATGGCCAGAATTTTAATCTAAATTTAAACGCGCCTCCCCCCGCAGTCACCCATCGCACTCATATTCTGTACAAATTGCATCAGCAGTTGAGCTGAACTATCAGTCATTTCAAAATTTTTTGAAATAGCAAAGAGCTCTTTTCGCACAGGTCGCCTGATCCCGTACTCTGGTCATGAGCCCTTAAAACCTTTTCTCCCTTCTCTAGCCAGGCGGTCCTCCGCGCGGAAAACCTTCTCGTCGCGGTGGCTCGGCGCGTAACTCCTAGAGGCCGATCCGCCCAGGATATTCGTCTGATCATTCTGCCCCGCCTGCCGCGCCCCTGAACGGCATGGGAAAGGCTTCAAGGCGTTCCATGAGGTCCAGGTCAAGCGCACGCTCCGCCCGGATAGAAAGGCCTTTCTGACCCTCGAGCCTCTCGAGGCCTAGAACCCTGGCAGCGCGCCGTGGCGGGACGAAGGCTTGTGGAGCCGGTCGAGAGAACGTGTCCCGTCTCCTTCGGAGGCGTCGACGAGGGGATTGGCAGGTCGCCGCCGCGCCACCCTTATTGTCGACGGCGGATGATCTTCGGGGCGCTCGGAAACGCCGCGGGAGCCGACGATCCCAGGTCTCTCCATGAGGGTGAGACCTAATAGATGGCTATAACACCTATGTGTGTAACATCTATGTCGACGAAGCGTATCGAAGGTCATGAAGCCAGAAAGAGACC
>JBCCLG010000896.1:0-2629 GCA_039027015.1 Acidobacteriota bacterium
CGAAAGGTCCGCGATGGGGCCACCGGCGAAGGCAGCCGGGGCCGTGAGGAGCAGAAGCGCGCAGGGCACGAGGACGCGGAAAAGGCGGGCAAGCGAGCGATGGGGCATGTCGGGTTCTCTCGGGTGAGCCCGGAGGCGCCGCGCTGGAGCGGCGGCGTTCCGAATGGGCAGAGGCTGGCGCGAAGGCAAAATCTAGCGGCGTTAGTGGCGTGAGTCTAAAGCCTGAGACGGCTGTGCGCCAACATCGCGCGCCTGCTTCTGATGAGGTGGCGGCAGGAAGAGAGGCAGGGAGGGGTCTCCGAGAAGATTGTAAAGAGAAGAAAACTCCGGCAGATCGATGGCCCGCTTGCCCGCGACCACCGCTTCTCCGACGGTCTTCTTGGCTCTCAGGGACTCGAAGAGAAGTCTGCTGACGCGAGGTGGATTGCGGATCCTGGCGGAGGCGCCCAGAAAGGCGATCGCGCCGCCCCGCTTCCCGAGCACGAGCCGCTCCCCGAACGACGCCTGGCTGGGATGATCGAAGGGAGCCGTGGCGCACGAGACGCTCAGAACCACCGGCGGGCGGCGCGAGCTGGGCAAAAGATCGAAGTCGGAGACGCTGAATAAGAAACTCTCCCCGAAATCTGTCGCCTCCCCGAGCTGCCAGGCGAGGGCCGAGCCGTGGCCGTCGAAGTGCACGACCCGGGGTCCTTCGGCCCACCCTGCGAGCACGGCGGCGTCGGGCTCGGAGCCCGCGTCCGCGCCGGGCTCCAGGATCGACCACCCGGCCGCTTCGAGCGCCCGGCGCAAACGATAGAGCCGGTTCTGGTCGCGGATGGTGGGCGCCGCGACCAGCAGCGCCGAGGGATCCCCGACCTCCGGATTCTCGGCGCCCTCCTCGAGAAAAGCGGCGATCTTGCGAGTCAGCGCCTCGAGCTCCGCGACCTGGGCCACCGGCAGCCTGCCGAGGGCCAGGGTCGGGCTCTCGGGATCCGCGGGATCGGCCACGAAAAAATGATCGCTGGCCACCGGCCCAAAGTCGGTCAGAACGGTATCGGTGGGAATCAGATTGCGGCCCTCGCCCTCGGCCTGCCCCCGGCGGCGGTAGGGACGGCGCTGGAACGGGGTCAGCCAGTCCGCGTCGCCCACCAGCAGCACGAAGCGCAGGGACGAGGAGCGGGCTCTCTGGACGCTCAGGAAGTCGCGGATGGCCGCAGCGCTGCGCTGGCCGAAACCGAAGACGTCGTAGATCGAGAGAACGTCGACGCGGGCGACCCGAAGCCCGCGCCTCTCGTGGAGCGCGGCCAGCTCACCGGCGGCCTCGAGGAGATGTGGAGGCGCGATCATCAGATAGTCGAGATCCGCCTCAACCGACGAGGCCGAGAGGTCGACGCGCTCGGCGGCCAGCGGCGGCGCCAGGTCCCCCGGGGAGGCGAGCCAGAAGCTCGCGCCTTCCGGGAGCGGCGGCGAGCCGCCGGTCTTCACGGGCAGCCCTCCGGGATATCGCTCGCTGAAAAGCGCGAGGTCACCCCGCGCCTCGAGGCGTCCCGGCGCGCGGATTCTCAGCGGGCCGAGGATCTCCGACCCGGTCGCTCCAGGCCGCGAGCCCGCGAGGATTCCCGGATCGACCTCGTAGCGGACCTCGACCCAGTCGACGTAGCAATAGTCCACCAGGGCAGGACCTGCCTCAGGATCAACGGCGTGATCGACGGCCGGATCCACGGCCAGGCGGCGCGGCGCCACCTTGAGACTCACGACCTGGTTTGGAGCGTCGAGAAGGCGCTCGGGCACGGCGCCGAATCGCGCCTCAAAAAAGGCTCTGCCGTCCCACTCCGCACGGCCCAGGGACTCGCCGTTCAGGAGTACGTCCACCGAGTGATCCGGCAGGCCGGGCGCGGACGACTTCGACCAGCCGAGCAGGCGGACGGCGATTTGGAGGCCGCTGGTCTCCGAGTCCGACACCGCGCGGTCGGCGAGGCTCCCGAGGTCCACGCGGTAGATCGACGAGGGGAGCTGGCTGATCGAGCCTGAGTACCAGGCCTCGGGGATCGACTCGCCATCCCGACGGGTGAGGGGGGCGCGCAGGGCGCTCTTCTCGAAGCGCACCACGCGCTCCACCCGTGCGGCGGCCTGGTCCGGGGCCTGCGCGGGCGGTGAGCTCCCCGGGCTCGGCGCTTCGCGAACGCCCGGCTCAAGGAGGAGCACCCGCAGCGGAGAGCCATCGCCCGGCTCGCTCCACAGGCGCTCGCGGGTCGCCACGAAGAGGAGGCGGTCGCCGGGGCCCAGGACGCCGTCGCCGTCCGCGTCGGCAACGGCGTGGGGCACGCCCTCGCCGCCCGCGCTGAGCCGCCAGGACCGGGCGCCCAGCCAGCCTTCGCCGACCTCCGACGCGAGCCACTCAAAGGGCACGGCGTACACCCCGGGCTCCTCGACGTAAATCTTGACGGAGCCGGCAGCGGGAATCCTCGAGGCGGGACTCTCGCGAGCCGCGGAGGCGGCGGAGATCCAGGCTAGGGCCACCAGGACAAGGAATGCCGGTCGAGGAAGCGCACTCAAGGTTCCGGCTCCCCGCTGCCTCGCCGATCGACCCCCGCCTCGCGGGCGGCCCACGGAGTCTCGGGCCGGCCGCCCGCGGCGTAGGTCGCCAGGC
>JBCCLG010000897.1:0-2629 GCA_039027015.1 Acidobacteriota bacterium
CGCGACGGTGGGATCGCTGCGGGTTGCGGCAACCAGGTAGATGGTCGGATCCTCGGGCAGCCGCTTTTTCTGGAACACCGTCTTGAAGTGCTTGGCCTGATCTTTCGAGAAGAAAAAGTTGTGGTGGGCCAGCTGGGGGTAGCGGCGGTCGAGGCCGAGGTCGATCACCAGGCCCGAGCATGAGGGCTCGAGGCGGCGCAATCCGCGGAGAAACTCCGGCTCCTCGCCGAGCAGATCGCGGTAGGTCGGCACCACCTCCATATTCGAGACCACCACGTCCGCCTCGAGGGTGGTGCCGGCGGTTGTCAGGGCACCGGTCACCCGACCGTTCTGCTTGACCAGCCGCTCGACGTCGACCCCGAGCCGCACCTCGACGCCCACGTCCTCGAGCAGCCGGCCGAGACCGCGGGCGATGTTGTACATGCCGCCCTCGACGTACCAGAGGTCGTAGCGGAACTGGATCGTCGGCATGGCGTTCATGAAGGCCGGAGCCCGCAGCGCCGAGGAGCCGACGTATTTGATGAAGAAATCCATCACGTCGCGCATCTCGCGGGTCTTGAGATGTCGCCGCACGCCTTGGTGCATGCTGCGCAGCAGATCAAAGCGCGGAAACTTCCACAGGCCGTAGAAATCGCGAAACTCGGCCGCCGAGTCGAGGCCCTGCTCGAAATAGCCCTCGGCGGTGAGGTCGTAGAGCTGCGCGGAATAGTCGAGAAAGCGCCAGAACGCCTCGGGACTCTCCCCCACCTTGTGCAGCTCCGCCTCCATGGCCTCGCGCTCGGGATGCAGGTCCACCGCGGGGCCGTGCTCGAAGAAACAGCGCCAGTGCGGGCGCACCGGCACGATGGGGATGTAGTCCTCCATCTTCTTCTCGGAGCGCTGGAAGAGCCGCTCGAAATAGTGCGGCAGGGTCAGGATCGAGGGGCCGAGATCGAAGACATAGCCCTCGGTGCGCTGCTCGCTGAGCTTGCCGCCGAGCCAGTCGTTCTTATCGACCAGGGTGACCGGGTAGCCCTCCTGGGCGAGGGAGATCGCCGCTGAGATGCCGCCGAGGCCGGCGCCCACCACCAGGGCTTTGGAGTTTCGTGTCGCGTTGTTCATCACTAGGGCGTTCGCGTTGGAGGGCCGACGGATGTCGGGATCGGCGTCTCCGATCCTAGCTCCGAGTTGGCGTCCGCGCCATGAGATCGCGAGAGGCCAAGACTCGGAGTGAACGCGGATTCACCTCCTCAAGACGAGCAGAAGTCACCCCGGGAGCGGGACAAAACCCGCTCATCTCCGCTCCTCCTCACGAAGCCGCCCGAATCCGCGGGCCGATCTCAACATCTTTGGAGGAGTAGAAATGCAACGACGCCCAAGCCACCCCGACTCATGGGCCGAGCGCCCGTGGCTGCTGACCCTGCTCATCACCGCCTGTACCGCGTGCGCCGCGGGGTCCACCGCCTGGGGGGCCCTGCCTCCCGGCGAGACCTTCCGGGCGACGCTCAGAAACGATTTTGGCAGCTCCGGAGGCTGTCTCTATTTCTCGGACGGCGGCCACGCGCACTTCCCCGAGCGTGGACGTTGGGGAGAGGGCGCCCACTGCGGCAGAAGGCTAACGGACCCCCACGACCCGGCGCTGTGGACCTTCACGCCTCTCGGCGGCGACCGCTACATGATCACCAACGGCTCCTCAGGCTCCGAGGAGTGCCTGGGCTACGAGCACGGCGTATCCGAAGGCCACCCGTCGCGAAGGACCTGGGGGGAAGGTCCCTACTGCGGCCATCCGGGCGGCAAGGAGGGCCTCCTCCACGACCGCGACGCGGTGTGGAAAATCACCCAGCTTGAGGGCGATCGGTACGTGATCACGAGCGGCTCCTCAGGCTCCGAGGAGTGCCTGGGCTTTGGCGCAGACGCCCTCAGCCGATATCCGGGGCCTCTCACCTGGGGAAACGGCGGCGCCTTCTGCGGCTTTCTCGGCGGCGGCTCCGGCCTTCTGGCCAACCGCCAGGCGGTCTTTCAGATCGAGCAGGCGCCCGTGGCCTTCCACCCGCCTCAGGCCTGGCTCGACGGCTACCTCATCTTCCAGAACAACCGTCACGGCCACCAGCGCCTGCACGTGGGCCACAACGGCGACGGCCGGCTCTACACCGACTGGGGCAGCGACGACGCCTACCGCTGGAAGATCATTCCGACCGGCGACGGCTCGACCTATTTCCTCGAGAACACCCTGCACCCGCAGCGCCTGCACGTAGGCCACAACGGCAACGGCCAGCTCTACGCCCAGTGGGGCAGCGACGACGCCTACCGCTGGAGCTTCGAGCGGCTCGAGGGCCGCTTTCTTCTGCGCAACAAGAGGCACTCGGACCAGCGCCTCCACGTAGGCCACGACGGCAACGGACAGCTCTACGCCCAGTGGGGTGACGACAGCGCCTACCGCTGGAAAGTTCAGGTGCTCGCCGACACCAACTCCGCCGCAGACGACGAGTTCCGCTTCTCCGCGTACTACCTCACCCGCCGAATCCGGCTGCAAAACCGCTATTACGACAATCAGGCCCTCCACGTGGGCCACGACGGCAACGGACAGCTCTACGCCGAGTCAGGCTTCGACAACGCCTACCTCTGGAAGTTCGAGCCGGGCCCCCAGCAG
>JBCCLG010000898.1:0-2626 GCA_039027015.1 Acidobacteriota bacterium
CGGCCCGCCGGGCGGCGGCGAGGCGCCTCCGCCGCAGAGCGAACCGATCACCCGGGCCCGCAAGGTTTTCGCTCCCCAGCCCGCCTATCCCGAAACGGCCCGGCTGCGCGGGGATCAGGGCACGGTCACCGTCACCGGCCTCGTCACCGAGAGCGGCACGGTTCAAAACGCCCGGGTTCTCGACGGAGAGGGCGTTTCGCCGGAGGTCAACCAGGCGGCCCTCGAGGCGTTCCGAACCTGGCAATTCCTGCCCGCGCAGCGCGGCGGCCAGCCGATCGAGACCACCTATCGAGTGGCCTTTCGCTTCACCCTCGAGGCCGAAACGCCGCCCCCCGCGCCCGAGTCGCCGCCCCCCGCGCCGGCCCGCGAGCTGCTGCCCCTCAGCAACGGCGAGGGGATCGAGCCCCCGACCCGCCTGGCCACCCCCCTCCCCCGCTACCCCCAAAGCGCCTGGGCCACCGGCGTTACGGGAGACGTGGTTCTGGAGGTCGAGGTCGACCGCGAGGGGCGAGTGGGCGAAGTGACGCTGCTGCGGGGGCTGCCTCACGGCCTGAGCGAAGCCGCGATCGAGGCCGTGGTGCGCTGGCGCTTCAGGCCCGCGACCCGCCAAGGCGAGCCGATCGCCGTCAGGCATCGGGTCACGATCCGCTTCGCCCCCTAGCCTGAGTTCGCGCGCGACTCTCCCCCCCTTCGCCTATGGAGCCTAAGCCGCAGGAGCAGGAGCGCTCTACACAATCCTCCGAGCCCCTCACGCCCGAGCGCGCCCTCGGCTTTTGGTCTCGCCGGGCGACTGCGGGAGATGAGCTTCGCGCTATCGAGATCGGCCTGATCAACCGCACCTTCTCCGTTGGCTCGCCCCCGCGCTTTATTCTGCAGCGGGTGCACCCGACCTTTGACCCGCGTATTCAGCAGGACATCGCGGCGGTCACCCGCAGGCTCGCCGAGCGCGGTCTCGAGACTCCCCTCCTCCTGCCCACGGACGAGGGCGAGCTGGCCGTGCCCTGCGCCGAGGGCTTTTGGCGCCTGATGACCTTCGTGCCGGGCACGACCTGGACGCGCCTCGAGCGCCCGGCCCAGGCCGCGGCGGCGGGCCGCCTGGTCGGCCGATTTCACGCCGCTCTGCGCGGCTGGAGCTACCGCCCCGCAGCGCCGGATCGGCGGGCGCACGAGACCCCCACCCGCATGGCCGAGCTCGCCCAGGCCCTGGAGCGCTGCGACGGGCATCCCCTCGCCGACCCGGCCCGCGAGACGGGCCAAGAGATCCTGCGGGCCTGGGAGAGCTGGGAGGGCAGCCTCGATCTGCCCAGGCGTCTGTGCCACGGCGATCTCAAGGCGTCGAATCTGCGCTTTCGCCGTTCGGCGGACGCGGTCGAGGGTATCTGCCTGCTCGACCTCGACACCCTCGGCCCGCAGCGGCTGGCCTGCGAGATGGGCGACGCCTGGCGCAGCTGGTGCAACGTCGGCCTCGAGGACGAGCCGGAGCTGGCGCGCTTCGAGAGCGGCCTCTTCACCGCCTCGGCGACCGCCTGGCTCGAGGCCCTCGAAAAGGCTGGAGGACTCGAGCCGGAGGAGCGCGATTCCCTGGTGCCGGGCATCGAACGCATCTGCCTGGAGCTGGCGGCCCGCTTTTGCCGCGACGCGGTGGTGAACCGCTACTTTCGGGAAGATCGGGACCGCCACCCGCAGCCCGGGGAGCACAACCTGCGGCGGGCCTTGAGTCAGCTGCGCCTCGCCGCGTCGGCCCGCGACCAGCGTGCCTCCTGCGAGGCCGTGATCCGGGGGGCCGGATGAGCGAGGAATCGCGGCCGGCCCGGGCGGCGAGTCCGCGGGCCGAGCACGCCCTGGGTCTCGCGCTCTTCGCCTTCATTCCTGCGGTGCTCTACCTCTTCGTGGCGCACCCCGAGCCGGTGGGCCTGAGCCTCGCGGCGGGCGTGCTGCTGATGGTCGGCCACCGCTTCCTGGCCCGGCCCTACATGCTGAGGGTGGCGCCGAGAATCTGCCTGTGGAGCCATCGCGGGCTGGCGGACGAAGGCGACGGCGGAGCGAGCGAAGCGGAAGGCGTCAGCTTCGATCTCCACCTGGGAAAGCCGGGGGAGGCAGCCGTGCAGCGGGTGCGCTGCCTGCGCCAGCACCGCGCGCCGCTCGCCCGCTTCTTCACCTTCACGCGGCGCTTCAGGCCGCTGGTGGCGGCGGGGATCTTCGTACCGCTGCTGCTGCTCATCACGTGCCTGGGGTGCGCCGGATTTGGGCTCACGCCGCCCCTCGAGCTCGAGGCCGCGACCGCGCTCTTTCAGGGGCTCGTGGGCCTCACGGTGCAGGCCGTGGCCTGGGGCTTTTTGCTCGTCCGGCGGGTCGATGAGCGCCTGAGCGTCTCGTTCCCGGCCCACAACTTTTTCCTCCTCGGCGTCGGCAGGCTGCTGTGGATCTTTCGAATCGTCGGCCTGCTCTGGCTGGTGCGAGCGGTCCTCTTCTTCACGGCAGGGTCGCCGGCGGGATAGGCAGGCAAGCAGGCAGGCGGAGCGAGCGCCGCTCAGCCGTCGTCCCCCTCGTCGTGGTACTCCCAGCACACCTCCGAGGTGTAGCCGGCCTTCGAGAAGTAGACCCGAGCCGCGGCGATCACCGCCGC
>JBCCLG010000899.1:0-2619 GCA_039027015.1 Acidobacteriota bacterium
CCGAGGCCGGCGGCGACTTCAGCGAGGACTGCCCGCTCCCCGCCGTGCCCGACAACCCGCCGTCCGCCAACCCACGCATCATGCCGTTTCATAACGATCTCGATGGCGACGGTCCTGGCGGCACCGCCTACGTCGAATATTTCTCCGACTGCCCCCGCCCCAGCGAGGCCGGCCTGGAGTCCTGCACCATCATCCTCTGGGATGGCTGGAGCGTCTTCATGGGCGCAGGCACCTACGACCTTCAGGCGGTCCTCTACCATTTCAGCGGCCTGATCAATTTCACCTACGACGATCCCGCGGGACTGCTCGACTCGACCACCGCCGCGGTCGGTATTCAGAACGAGCTGGCCGACGATGCCGCCGTCTACCTCTGCGCCGCCCCGGCGACCCTCGACCAGAACGCCGTCTGCATCTTTGACCCCAGCTGCCCGCCGGGCTGCCTGGTGCCCCCCATCGACCCCGTTCCGGTAATTCCGACAGCCTCGCCGATGGGCCTGGGAGCGCTGGCCGCGCTGCTCGCTTTCGCCGGCCTTTGGGCCGCGCGACGGCGCTGACTTAAACTCGAGCCCTGACCCATGGACTGATTTGGAGGACTGGATGGCACTTGTCAAAAAACTGGTGATCGGAGTCGTAGGACTGATCTTAGGCCTGCTGGTGGTGGGCTTCTTCCTGCCCAGGAACGTGCATCTGGAGCGTTCTGTGACCATCGATGCGCCGCAGCACACGGTGTTCACGCTGCTCAGCGGCTACGGACGATTCAACGAGTGGTCCCCCTGGAGCAAGCTCGACCCGGAGACGGTCTACACCTTCGAAGGGCCGAGTCACGGAGTCGGAGCGGCGATGGCGTGGACGAGCGACGACCCTAGCGTCGGATCCGGAAATCAGCGCATTACGGCGCTCACCGTCCCCTCGCAGATCAAGACCGACCTCGACTTCGGGCCGCAGGGCACGGCCGACGCCTTCTTCAACCTCGAAGCCGAAGGCGCTTCCACTCGGGTTACCTGGGGTTTCGATACGGATCTTGGGGTGAATCCGCTGGGCCGCTACTTCGGTCTGGTTCTCGACTCCATGCTCGGTCCGCAGTACGAGGAAGGCCTCGCCAACCTCAAGGTCTTGGCCGAGGAGCTTCCCAAGACAGACTTCGCCGGCCTGGTCACCGAGCGGGTGGAGGTCTCCCCATCGCCCATCGCCTATTTCAGCGGCTCGAGCACTCAGGAGCAGGCCGATATCGAGGAAGCTTTGGGGGCAGCCTTTGAGGCGGTAGAGGGTTTTCTCAGCGATCGCGGCCTTGAGGCCTCAGGACCGCCCATCACCGTCAACAAAGTGTGGGGAGAAGGCGTTTACGCCTTCGACGCGGCCCTGCCGCTCGCCCAGGCCCCTTCGGGGGAAACCGGCGCCGGCGGCGAGACCGAGGTCCAGATCGGCACGACCTGGGCCGGTTCAGCCCTCAAGACGGTGCACGCTGGCTCCTGGTCTACGATGGAGGCGACCTACGAGCAGCTCGACGCCTATCTCAAAACCCTCGGCTGGGAGCTCGCGGGTCCGCCCTGGGAGATATGGCTGACGGACCCGGAATCCACCCCCGAGGACGAGCTCCGAACCGAGATTTACTTCCCCCTCGCGGGCTGAACTCAGCCCACGGGGAGGCGCTCGCCCGAGGCTTCTAGACTAGCTCCTCTCGACGCCTGGCTCCCCGCTCACTCGCTGTAGGCGGGGACCGGCTCGGCGACGTAGTTGAGGTAGAACCACCACCCCGACTCGCCGTCGTGCATATCCCGGTCGTCGCCCACGGCGCAGCTGCCGGTGCCCCCCGGCAGCAGAACCGAAAGCGGCAGTCCGCCGATCACCGGCAGGGTGGCCGGAAGCTGCGTCGCGTCGGCGTCCGACTCGAGCAGGAAGCCTTTGAGCAGACCTGAGACCAAGGCCGTCGGGGGGACGCCCCCGCCCGAAAAAGTCGCCCCGATTTCGACATCTCGGAGAACGATCTCGATATCGCCTAGCGCGAGGCTGAGGTCCTGAGGCCCGGCGCCAAAGCACGGGGCCGCGGGCTCGGTCACGCCGAGCACGTAGTTCGAGGTCGTCCCCGGCTCGGTTTGAGTGCACGGACCGGCCAGCTGCTCGGAATAGTCGAGAATCGCCGGGGGCAAGGCGGGCGTGCAGGAGGTGGTGGCCACCGGAGCGGTGCAGGTGCCGCTCACCAGATCGACGCGTTCGCCGACCGCGCCGTCTACAAAGGGCCTGAAGAGAAGAAGGGTGCTGTTGTCGAGGAAGCCGTCCTGGTCTTCATCGCCGTTGAGCGCCTCCTCGAGGGCGGTGTTGAAGCCCGGCCCCTGCCCGAACGGCAGGTCGTTGTCGGTCACGTCGAAGCAAAGCACGGCCTCGACAAAGAAATGCGGGTCGCGCAGATCGAGATCGCGAAGGCCGTAGGCCGTGACCTCGGGCGCCCCCGCGACGGTGGTCCAGGCGCTGGTAAAGCCGCTTTCGAAGTCGTCTGAGAAGATCTCGTCACCGCCCGCCCAGGCCGCCGGCGCGGAGAGGCCGAGCAAGAGGAGGAGGCCCGTGGCGCCGGCGAGGCCCCGGGACATCTTGAGGAATCTATGGGCGGCGTTCATCGCGGCG
>JBCCLG010000900.1:0-2617 GCA_039027015.1 Acidobacteriota bacterium
GGCGGGCCGCCGCGGTCGATCCGATCACCGCCCTGCGCGAGGAGTGAGCGCGCGGGTTCTCGAGCTCGGGCCGCCGCGCGGCGGTAGACTCGCGGCATGATCAAGAAGATCCTCGCGGCCCTGGCGCTGCTGGCGCTGATCGGCGGCGGCCTCGCCGTCTGGAAGGGCTCGGGCGTGGCTCACGCGGCCAACGGCTACGCCGCCAAGTGGGTGTGCTCGAGCGTTCACGTGACCGGCCGGAGCGCCGAGCAGGCGATGGCGGAGATGCCGCCAAACCCTCTCGCGCGCTGGCTGGTGCTGGAAGACACGGAGCGGGGCGCCACCGTCTCCATGGCGGGCATGGCGCCGCGCCGGGCTGAATTCCGAGGCGACGACCTGGGCTGCACCCTGGTGCCGCCGGGCCGGGGAGCGGACGCCCTCGCCCCGGTCGAGGTTGGCGACTGGCGGCCCGCGGAGAGCGCGGCGCCCGGGCCCGCCGCAGGGTCCGAGACCCCCGCGGACGCGGCCCAGGCCGATCTCGAGAAACTCGCCGGCGCCCTCGATCGAGCTTTCTCGGATCCCAACCCCGAGAAGCCGCGGCGCACCCGCGCGGTGGTCGTGCTGCATCGCGGGGAGCGGATCGCCGAGCGCTACGCCGAGGGCTTCTCCGCCGAGACGCCTCTCACCGGCTGGTCGATGACCAAGAGCGTGATGAACGCCCTGATCGGCCGCGCCGTAGCCCTCGGACGGATCGAGCCGATCGATCGCCCGGCGCCGGTACCCGAGTGGTCGGGGGCCGAAGACGCCCGCGGCGCCATCACCACCGATCACCTCCTGCGCATGTCGAGCGGCCTCAGCTTCGAGGAGAACTACGCCAACCTCTTCTCCGACGCCATGCGCATGCTCTTCGTGGAGGGCGACGCCGCGGCCGTCGCCGCCGCCTCGAGGCCCGATGGACCGCCGGACTCCAGCTGGTCGTATTCGAGCGGCACCAGCAACCTGCTCTCCCGACTCCTGCGCGATCAGCTCGGCGCCGAGGCCTACGGGCGCTTTCCCCGCGAGCAGCTCTTCGCGCCCCTCGGCATGAGGAGCGCGCGCCTCGAGGCCGACGCGTCGGGGGTCTTTGTGGCTTCATCCTTCGGCTGGGCTACGGCTCGGGACTGGGCGCGCTTCGGCCAGCTCTATCTGCAGGACGGCGTGTGGGAAGGCCAGCGCCTCCTGCCCGAAGGCTGGGTCGACTACAGCCGCAGGCCCACGCCGGAAGCCCCCCGGGGGATTTACGGCGCCCAGTTCTGGCTCAACGCGGGAGAGCCGGGAGACCCCGACTCGAGGCGCTGGCCGCAGATGCCCGCGGACGCCTACTGGGCCAGCGGCCATGCCGGGCAGTTCGTGGTCATCGTGCCCTCGCGGCGCTGCGTGATCGTGCGCCTGGGGCTCAACCATCACCGGGGCGAGTGGAGCCTGGGCGACTTTGTGGCCGACGTTCTGGACGCCCTGCCCGCGGCGTAGGGGCCGGGGCTCGGGCCGATCTCTTCTGCTTTGCCGCCGAGTCGATTAGAGTCGCCGGGTGAGCAACAAGACTGCGTGCATTACCGGCGGAGCGGGGTTTATCGGCTCCCACATCGCGGACGCCTTTTTGGAGCGCGGCTGGGAGGTGCATGTGATCGACGACCTCTCGGGCGGAGTGCGCGACAACGTGCCCGAGGGCGCCACCCTCCACGCGCTCGATATCCGCAGCGCCGAGGCCGCCCAGCTGATCCGCGACGTCAAGCCCGGGCTTCTGGTGCACCACGCGGCCCAGATGGACGTGCGGCGCTCGGTGGCGGATCCGGTTTTCGACGCCGACGTCAACATCGGCGGCACCCTCAACCTCCTGGAGGCCAGCCGCCAGGCGGGGGTCGAGCAGGTGCTCTTCGCCTCCACCGGGGGCGCCATTTACGGCGAGCAGGACTCCTTCCCCGCGAATGAGGACCACCCCCAGCGCCCCGTGTCGCCCTACGGGGTCTCCAAGCTGGCGGTGGAGCGCTACCTTTACTTCTTTCACGAGGCCTACGGGCTCAACGTCACCTGCCTGCGCTACGCCAACGTCTACGGCGAACGGCAGAATCCCCACGGCGAGGCCGGCGTGGTCGCGATCTTCCTCAATCGCCTCTTGGCCGGCACGCCGCCGACCATCAACGGCGACGGCGAGCAGACCCGAGACTACGTGCACGTCTCAGACGTGGTGACGGCCAATCTCTCGGCCGTCGGGCGCCCTGGCTTCCACATCTACAACGTGGGAACCGGCGTCGAGACCTCGGTGGTCGAGCTCTACGGCCGCCTGGCGGAGGCCCTGGGCATCGATCTGCCCGCCGAGCACGGCCCCGCCAAGGCCGGCGAGCAGAAGCGTTCGGTGATCGACCCGGCCAAGATTCAGCGCGAGCTCGAGGTGGGCGCCCCTCTGCCCCTGCCGGAAGGCTTCGGCCGCACCGCCCGCTGGTTTAGAAGTCGTGCGGCCGGCTAGCTGCTAGCCAGGGTGTTTTCGCGCTTTCTCTTCGTGCTCGTCGGCCGCCTTGGGCCGGCGGAAAAAGCTGTGGAAAAACCGCCTGAAATCCGCCTATTCCGCGGCTCTTCAGAACTTACGCCCCGATCGCGCCTA
>JBCCLG010000901.1:0-2617 GCA_039027015.1 Acidobacteriota bacterium
CGGCGGGCCGGGCGCGCCCCTGACCCTCCCTTCCAGCGAGAGAAACGCCATGCCGCCGACCTCCCCCGAGCTGCCCGGTTCCGCCCTTTCCTCCCACCGCCCGAGACTCACTTTCCGAGCCGCCGCCGCTCTGGGCGCCCTCGCGCTCACCCTGACGCTCGCCGGCTGCGGCGGCGGCGCCACCCCGGGAACCGGGGAAGAGGCGCCCGAGCGCCGCTTCCTCTCCATCGGCACCGCCCCGGCCGGCGGCGCCTTCTTCGTGGTCGGCGGCGCCCTGGCCGAGGTGGCCAATCAATTCGGCTCCGACCTCGGCTGGGAGGTCACCGCCGAGGCGACCCAGGGCTCGCAGGAGAATATCCGCCGCCTGTCCGCGGGCGAGCTGGACTTCGCCATGTCGAACGCCGCCATCACCTACTTCGCGGTGCGCGGCGAGAGCAGCTGGGACGAGGCCCACGACGTGCGCGCCGTGATGACGCTGGCGCCCAACGTGGCCCTCTTCGTGACCCAGCAGGGCAGCGGCGTCGAGTCGCTGGCCGACCTGGCGGGCACGCGCACGGTGGTGGGCCCCGCGGGCGCCGGCTTCGAGATGTTCGTGGGGCCGATTCTCGAGGCCCACGGCGTGAGCTACGAGGACTTCACCCCGCTCAACGCCACCCAGGCTGGCGCGGTCGACCTGCTGGCGGACGGCTCGGCCTCGGCGGCTTTCCTGGGCGGCGCGGTGCCGACGGCGTCGATCAGCCAGGCTTCGGCCTCGATGGACCTTCTCTTCGTGCCCTTCGACCCGGCGATTCGCGAGGGGCTCGTGACGGACTACCCCTTCTTCTTCCCGGCGACCATCCCGGCCGAGACCTACCGCAATCAGGCGGAGCCCTTTGAGGGCCTCAACGTCGGCTCCATGCACCTGATCACCGGCGCCCAGGTGGATGAGGAGGTCGTCTATCAGATGACCAGGCTGATCTACGAGCAGCGCGCCGAGGTGGTGGCCCGCCATCCGGCTGGTCGGGCGATTCAGGATCAGAACATCGTGCGTCAAACCGGCACCCCGTTCCACCCCGGCGCCGAGCGCTTCTACCGCGAGATCGGCATTTGGCCGGATGCCGCCGCCGCCGCTGAAGAGGCCGCCGCCCCCGAGGAGGGCGCGGAAGGCGAGGGCGAGGCCCAGGGTTGATCTGACCTGATTCTCGAGACGATGGGTCAAGTCTTCACCGAGATCGACGATCGGCTCGCGGACTTCCTGCGCCGCCAGCCGGTCTTTTTCGTCGCCACCGCGCCCCTCGCGGGCGACGGCCTGATCAACCTTTCGCCCAAGGGCCTGGCGGGCACCTTCGAGGTGCTGGGGCCGACCACGGTCGCCTATTTGGACCTGACCGGCAGCGGCATCGAGATCGTCGCCCACGTGCGCGAGAACCGCCGCATCGTGCTGATGTTCTGCGCCTTCGAGGGCGAGCCCCTGATCGTTCGGCTCTGGGGCCGCGGCGAGGTGCTCGAGCCCTCCCACCCCGAGTTCCAGGGCCTGATGGAGCGCTTTCCCGAGCATCCGGGGGCGCGCTCGATCGTGCGCGTCGAGTGCGGCCGAATTCAGGAGGCCTGCGGCTACGGCGTGCCGGTGATGGAGTACGCCGGCGAGCGGAGCGAGCTGATCGATTACGCCGAGCGTCAGGGCGAGGAGGGTCTTAGCGCCTACCGGGCGCGCAAGAATCGCCGCAGCCTCGACGGTCTTCCCGGCCTCGAGGATCTGCCCGACGAGAGCCGCGGCTGATGGCGTCCCCCGAGGCCGCCGCGCCGGCCACCCTGCGCCGCCGCGTCATCCAGGGCCTGTCGGCCGCGCTGACCGCGTTCATCGTCGCCGAGGTCAACTACCCGGTGCTGCGCCCCCACACCGAGCTCGCGGTCTTCGCGTGGATCGGCCTGGCGCTCACCTTTCTGCACTTCCCGCTGCACCCGCGGTGGGCGGATCGGCCCGCCTCGAGGCTCCTGGACGCCGCTTTGGTGCTCGTCACCACGGTGGTTTTCGGCTACGTCGCGATGCAGAGCGAGCCGCTTTTCGAGGGCTTCTGGTCGGGCGGCACCTCCCTCGGCGATCGCGCTGGCGCCGAAACAGCGGTCGATATCTGGATCGGTGTCCTCGGCCTGATTCTGGTGCTCGAGGCCGCTCGGCGAGCGGTGGGCCCGGCGCTGCCGATTCTCTCCCTGGCGTTTTTGGCCTACGCCTACGGCGGTCAGCACATGCCCGACTGGCTCTTTCCGCACCGCGGCTACGGCTATGAGCGGGTGGTGGCCCAGGCCTTTTTGCACGCCCAGGGGGTTTTCGGCGTCGCCCTCAAGGTGATGTTCACCTACGTCTTTCTCTTCGTGGTCTTCGGCGCGCTTCTCGAGATGACCGGCGCCACCCGCTTCGTGATCGACTCGGCGCGTCGGCTTCTGGGCGGCAGCGCCGGCGGCCCCGCCAAGGTGGCGATCCTGTCGAGCGGGCTGATGGGGTCGCTGTCGGGCAGCGCCGTGGCCAACACCGCCACCACCGGCACGTTCACCATCCCGCTGATGCGCTCGGGAGGCTTCAGGCGCCACCAGGCGGCGGGAATCGAGGCCGCGGCCAGCTCCGGCGGCGCTCTGGTGC
>JBCCLG010000902.1:0-2612 GCA_039027015.1 Acidobacteriota bacterium
GAAGATCCGCACCTCGGGCGGCGTGCGGTCGACGGTGACCTCGGCGGCGTTTGAGGGATCGCTTTCCTGACCCGAGCGGTCGATGGCGGTCACGGTGTAGACGAAGCTTCCCTCGCCGAGGCTCGGGTCGATCGCCGTCAGGACTGGCACCTCCTGACCTGGCACCTCCTGAATCGGGATGCCGTCGCGGTAGACGCGATACGCCACCACGTCACTCGAGGGCGAAGGCTGCCAGCTGAGGCTCGCGCCGTCGCCCTGGGGCGTGGCCTCGAGATTCGCGGGCGGCTCGGGCGGCTCGGTGTCGACCTGCACGCCCGTAACCAGGATCTCCGAGCGGTTTCTGACCGCGTCCTCGGCGATGAGGCGGAGGTCATAGGCGCCGTCTTCGGGCAGGGCCTGCCAGGTGCCGAGGGCGCCGCCTGAAACCGGGTCGACGCCGAAGAGGAGGACCGAGAAGGCCCCGGCGCCCGCCGGAGAGATCTCGACCTCATAGAAGCCGAGGTGTGGGTCGGTGGCCGTTCCCACGATCGCCACCGGGCCGGTCACGAAGTCGCCCGGCGCGGGGCCGGTGATCGCGATCTCGGGGGGCGTGGCGTCGAGGGTCACCGTGCGGCGGCTCTCGGACTCGAAGCCGGCCAGATCGAGCGCCCGCAGGCGCAGGACGTACTCGCCGTCAGGCAGCGCCGCCACGTCCCACGGGGCCGAGAAGGCGCCCTCGGCGTTCGCCTGCGGCTCCGCGATGAGCGTGAAGGCGTTCGGGGCCTCGGCGCGCGCCGCCTCGAGAATCACCCGATCGAGGTTCTCGTCGAGCGCCAGGCCCGAGAGCGCGACCGGCGAGACCCGCGGACCGTGAACGGACCCGGCGTCGGGGGTCAGCCACTCGGCCACGGGCGCCGTGGCGTCGACGGTGAAGGGCACGCGCAGCTCCGAGCGGTTGCCCGCAAGGTCCCGCGCCTCAAGGCGCAGCCGGTACCGGCCTTCGGCGAGCTGGACCGGCAGCGCGACCGCCGGGCCGTTGCCGCGGCCGATCTCCTCGAACGCGGGCGCTTCCGAGGCGCTCGCGAGCGAGACGGTCCACTCCTCGAGGTGCAGATCGGTGACCGCCGCCTCGATCTGATCGGCGGCGCGCAGGAAGCCCTCGGCGAGGGGACGCACCAGCTCCCAGGCGGGCGGCGTGGCGTCGACGGTCACGGAGAGCGCCTCTTCCTGAGACAGCGTTCCTCCCATGCCCGGCTCAAAGCCTCTGAGGCGCAGGGTATAGAGCCCATCGGGCACCGGCTGACCGTCATCGCCCAGGCCGTCCCAGGGCGAGAGGAAGGAGCCGCGCTGCAGCTCGCGGTCCTCGAGGGTGCGAACCAGGGCGCCGTCCGGACGCAAGGCCACCAGCTCGACCCGCGCCGGCCGCGAGAGGCCGAAGCGCGCCGTCGAGACGTCGAGGCGGCCGTCGCCGTTGGGCGAGAAGAGCACGGGCTCGGGCTCGAAGTAGGTGAAGAGATCCTGCGGATCGAGGAGCACCACCGTGCGGCGCTCGGTGCTGTTGCCCGCCTGGTCGGTGGCGATGGCGCGCAGGGTGTACTCGCCCGGGGGCAGGTTCGCCGCGTTCCAGATCGGGTCCTGGAGCGCGAACCACTCGGTGGGGCTCGCCCCAAGGCCGTAAGACAGCGCCACGCTGACCGCTGGGCGATCGCTGGTTAGGAAGGCGAAGTCGTCGCTCGCGCTCACCGCGATCTCCACGAAGCTCGCGGCCAGCGGGCCGGGCGCCGGGCTCAGAATCTGCAGCGCCGGCGGCGTGCGGTCCACAGCCACGCGGAAGCGGCTCGTCGACGGGTTGCCGCACGCGTCCTGCGCGTCAAAAACCAGGTAGTAGCAGCCCGCGGGCGCCGGGGCTCCCGACTGCGTGGTGCCGTCCCACTCGAGGCTCTCGAGGCCCGGCAGGGAGAAGCTGCTGGCGAGAGTGGCGACCACTTCGGGATCGCTCGTCACCGTGACGCACCTTGGCACGCCGTTCGGCTCCTCGAGCAACACGCCGGCCTCGACGCGCGCCTCGGCGCTGAGCGGCTCGCTGGGAATCTCGAGGGCGAAGGCCGCCCGGTCGCGCACGCCGTCGCCGTTGGGCGAGAAGATCGCGCTCCGGGGCTCCACCGAGACCGCGTCCGCTAAAGCGTCGACCGAGAAGCTGCGCGGCACGCAGACCCGGTGACCGCCGAGGCCGATCAGCTCCATGCGGGTGTTCAGCTGGACGGCGCCGGGGAGCCTCTCGAGGTCCAACTCGAAGGGGCCCACGGGCCCGAAGGTCTCGGCCGCTATGGCCTCTAGATTGCCGTCGCCCGCGAGGGTCTCGCCCGCTAGGAAGACCCCGTACGCAAGCGGATTGAGCGCGCTCGATTCGGGCCAGGCGGCGGGGATCTTCATCAGCTGATCGGCGCCTGGAAAGCCGTCGAGGGCGATCGTGTCGATGGTCAGAAAAGGCGCGCCGCTCGTCTTGCGCTCGGCGCACACTGCCTCGCCCTCGGCCGGGAAGAGGATCTCGAAGCTCGGCGGCGTGCGGTCCACCGGCAGCTCGAAGCGCCGCCCGCGGGTGAGGCCCTCGGCGCTCGTCACGCTCACGCGCC
>JBCCLG010000903.1:0-2611 GCA_039027015.1 Acidobacteriota bacterium
ACCCGGAGCTTTTCGGTGGCGCGGGGGGCGAGGGGGAGGGGGGCCGCCACGCCGCAGTCGCGCTGAGCTGGCCTCAGGTTGGCGCCGCGCTGCTCGCGCGCGGCGCCGAGGAGCTGCGCGGAAGCGGCGGCGGCGCCGGCGACGAAAGCGGCGCCCTTTTCACCAGCGTGCGGCTGACGGCGACGGCCGGCGAGCTCGAGGATTTCAGGAAACGCCTCGAGGAGCTGGTGGCGGACTTTCAGTCCAGGAGCTCGGCGCCGGCTCCAGAGGGCGAGGAGGCAGCGCCGGACGAGCGCCAGTACCGGCTCGTTCTCGGCTTCTTTCCCAAGCGCTAGTGTCCTGCCTGCCTCAGCCCTCGGCGGATACGTGCAGCGCGTTCGCCCGGCCCGAGGAGTCCTGGTCGGCCTGCCATTTGGGGAACCAGCAGGTGACGGTTCGGGCGCAGGCCTCCCCGGGGAAGAACTCCTCGAAGGTCCGCCGGTAGAGGAAGGCTTCTTTGGATCTCGGGGTGTTGAAGGGATAGCGCTCTCTGGCCGCCGCAAAATCCCGGTCGCTCACCGCCCGCTCGGCGTGGGCCCACACGGCGTCGACCCAGGAATAGCCGACGCCGTCAGAGAACTGCTCCTTTTGCCGCCACAGGATCTCGGCGGGCAGGAAGTCGCCGTCGGCGAAGGCCTCCCGCAGCACCGCCTTCTCGATTCGGCCGGGGCGGGGCCGCTTGAGCTCCGGGTCGATCGCCATGGCGACGTCGAGGAAGCTCGCGTCGAGAAAGGGCACGCGCGCCTCCACGCCGTGGGCCATGCTGGCTTTGTCGGCCCTCTGAAGGTCCGAGGTGTGCAGCAGGCCGAGGCGTCGGATGCACTCGCGGTGGAAGGCCTCCGCGTCCGGAGCCTCGTGGAAGTAGAGGTAGCCGCCGAACGCCTCGTCGGCCCCTTCCCCGGAAAGCACCACCTTGAGGCCCTTCTCGCGGATGAAGCGGCTGAGCAGGAACATCGGCACGCCGGCGCGGATCGAGGGAATGTCGTAGGACTCCACGTGGAAGATCACGTCGCGCAGCGCCGCGAGCCCTTCCTCGGGAGTGAAGTGGACCTCGTGATGTCGGGTGCCGAGATGCTCGGCCACCTGCCGGGCCGCGCGCAGGTCGAGGGAGTCCGCGGCGCCGATGCTGAAGGAGTCCAGGGGCCCGCCGGCGAGGCGCGCGGCGATCGACGCCACCAGGCTCGAATCGAGGCCGCCCGAGATCAGAGCGCCCACGGGAACGTCGCTCATGATGCGCCGCTCGACCGCCGCTTCCAGGGCCTCCCGCAGGCCCTCTCCGCTCGAGCGCGGCGGCGCGCTCCGCCAGCCGAAGCGGCGGTAGGGCCTGAGCCCGCCCGCGGGCGTCCAGCAGTGCCCCGGGGGCACCACCCGCACGCTCTCGCAGACGTCGTGGATCGCCTTGAGTTCGGAGGAAAACCACACCGCGCCCCGCCCGTCGCGCCCCTGGTAGAGCGGCTTGACCCCCATGGGATCCCGCGCCGCCAGCGCGCCCGCGGGTCCGCCGACCGCCAGAAAGGCGAAGACCCCGTCGAGGTGCTCAAGGCAGCCCTCGCCGAGCTCCTCGTAGAGCTGCACGATCACCTCGCTGTCCGTCTTCGATCGAAAGGCGCGGTGCCCGAGGGTCGTTTCGCGCAGGCTGCGGTGGTTGTAGATCTCGCCGTTGTGCACCGCACAGGCCCCGTCGGCGCCGCGGATCGGCTGACGGCCGCGGGCCGGGTCGATGATCGCCAGGCGCTCGCTGCGCAGGATCGCGCCCTCGAGCTCGGCGCCGTCTCTCTCGTCGGGCCCGCGATGCCCGATCCGGCGAGATAAGAGCTCGACCTGCTCCCCGTCGGCCGGGCCGACCACTCCTAGAATTCCGCACATCGGGCCATCGCTCCTCTTTGATCAGCTCTTCGGCATGTCCGCGGTGTGCTCCAAGAAGCCCGGCCCTCGATCGGCCGCCGCGAGAAGGGTATCCGCTGCCAGGGCCTGCATTTCGGACATCGGCACGGTCGCCGGCCGCTCCCCCGAGGCGGAGCGGCGGATCCGGCGCGCCCACTGCGCCGACGCGAAAACTCCCGAAACGGCCCAGGGTTCGCCGTAGCCCAGCTCGAGGGCCCGCTGATACTCGGGGCGCAGGGAGAGGGTCCTGAAGAGGCGGTCTCGGGTCCACCCGCTCCATCGGCGCGCCGCGGAAGACAGGGCGGCGTCCGCGGCGAAGCGCGCCAGCCACAGCGCCTCCTGACTCCACTTGGGCGCGTTGAGGGACGCCAGGGGAATGGTGGCGGTGGGCAAACGCCGGAGCGCCGGCGAGAGGACCCGCCGGGCGACCGCGTCGATCAGGCCGCGGTGGGACCGCATGGAATAAGGCACGTTCCAGCCGGCGGAGACGATTTTTCGGGTCGAGAAGATCGGGACGATCTCTCGAGTGCCGGCCAGAGAGAGCACCTGGCCGCCCCCCGAGGCGCCGCGCTCCACGGCCAGAAAAAAACGCTCCTGGAGACGGAAAAGAGAGAGCCCCGGGGCCTGGAGATGCTCGAAAAGCTCGTGGTACTGCTCTTCGGCCCGCTCCCTGACGGCCGATTCGCGC
>JBCCLG010000904.1:0-2610 GCA_039027015.1 Acidobacteriota bacterium
AAAGCAGCGCCCCACCCCGCCCTCGCCACCACCCAACGCGCTCGATTCAAGGCAGCCGCCGCTCGGTTCAGGCAGCAGCAGCCGCGCACGCCCTCTCCCCTTCCCCTTGGACGGTGACCCATGCACGACGATCCTCTCTATGACGACGACCTCCTCGACTCAAGCCCCCCGCAGGACGCGGAGGGCGATCTCGAGTCCTATTTGAACGCCCCGAAATCCCGGGCCGACGAGATTCTCGACGAGCTGATGCCCGAGGGCTTCGAGTGGCGCCGGGTGGTGATCACCTACCCGCGGGTCGCGCTGGCGGCGTCGCTGGTCGGCGGCTTTTTCATCGGCCGCACCCAGGGCCTCGGTCTGCTGGCCGGTATCTCCGGCTTCTTCGTTGGCGAGGTGACCCGCAACGTGCAGGGCTTCGTCGACGATTTGACCGGCAGCTGAGCGCGGCCGGCGGGCCGGGAGGCGGAGGGATCGATGCGTCAGCTGCTGCATATTTCAGACGTTCATTTCGGCCCGCACTTCCGCCCCGAGGTCGCGGCGGGGGTCATGGAGCTCGCCGAACGGCGACGGCCCGACCTGGTGGTGCTCTCGGGCGATCTCACCCAGCGGGCCAAGCCCGAGCAGTTCCGCGACGCCCGCGCCTGGGTCGAGAAGCTGCCCGTGCCTTGGATCGCCGTCCCGGGCAATCATGACGTTCCCGCCTACAGGTTCTGGGAGCGCTTGACGGATCCCTACGGCGCCTACCGGCGCCATTTCGCCGAGGAGATGGAGCCCGTCTTCGAAGACGACTCCCTCTTCGTGGTCGGCGTCAACACGGCCTTCAACTGGACGGTCAAGGACGGCCGCTTCACGAGCGCCGGCCTCGAGCGCATGGCCCGCCTCTTCGAGGACGCGCCGCGCGATAAAACCCGCCTGGTGGTCGCCCACCATGAGCTGACCCCGCCGCCGCGCTACCACACCCAGCGCGTGGCCCTGCGGGCCGTCGAGGCCATCCGCCTGATGGTGCACTACGACGTCGAGATGGTCTTCTCCGGCCACCAGCACCAGACCTACATCGCGACCAGCGAGGAGTACCAGTCGGTCGGCGGTCCGCCGGTTCTCTTTCTGCATTCGGGCACCACCACCTCGGGGCGGGGACGCTGCTGGGAGAAGGGGCGCAACAGCTGCAATTGGGTGGAGATCCGGGACGAGCGGCTGTCGATTCACCACCTGATGTGGTCTGCGGAAGAGAACGCCTTTCTCGAGTGGTCAAGGCGCCACTACCCGCGCCGCTCGGCGCGCCCCTACAGCCTCGATGGCGCGCTTCAGGACGCGATAAGATGAGCGCGGGCGGCCCCTGCTCTCCGCCCCCGACTCCGTGAGCCCCTTCCAGCAACAATCCCCGACCACCATCGGTCGCTACCGCATCGTCCGGCCCATCGGCTCGGGCGCGATGGGCGACGTCTATCTGGCGACCGATCCCCATATCGACCGCCAGCTGGCGCTCAAGACCGTGCGCGTCATCGGGGCCAACGAGGCCGATATCGAGGAGCGCAAGGAGCGTCTGCTGCGCGAGGCCAAGGCCGCCGGCAAGCTGCTGCACCCGAACGTGGTCGCGCTCTTCGACGCCGCCGAGGCCGACGGCCTTCTCTACCTGGCCTTCGAATACGTCGCCGGGGTCGACCTCTCGAAGCGCGCCGCCTCGCAGCCGCCGCTCACCCTGCGCCAGGTGCTCAACGTGGCCCTCGAGGTGGCGACGGCGCTCGACTTCGCCCATCGCCACGAGATCGTGCATCGCGACATCAAGCCCTCCAACATCCTGCTCGGCCCAGGAGGAGAGGCGAAAGTCGCCGACTTCGGCATCGCCAAGGTCACCGGCTCCACGGAGCTGACCCGCACAGGCTCGGTGGTCGGCAGCCCGCAATATATGTCGCCGGAGCAGGTGCGGGGCGAAACCCTCGACGGCCGCTCGGACCTCTTCTCGCTGGGCGTCGTGCTCTACGAGCTGGTGTGCCGCCTGCGCCCGTTCGGCGGCGACACCTTAAGCACCCTGGTTTTCGAAATCCTGGCCAAGGAGCCGCCGACCGTCGACCAAATGCGACCGGGCCTGCCGGCCCGGCTGGTGTCGCTGATCCATCGGCTGCTGGCCAAAGACCGCGACCAGCGACCGGCGACCGCAGCCGAGGTCGTGGCCGAGCTGCAGCAGATTCTGGGCAGCACGCCCGCCGCCCATCTCGAGGCTCCGGCGTCGCCCCAGGGCGCGTCCGAGGATCAGACCGTGCGCATCGCCTCGAGCGGCTCCGTCGCGACGCCGCCGATTCCGCCGACCGCCCAGGCCAGCGCGGTGGCGAGCCACGGCTCCATCGCCGCCACGGCCACCGGCACCCCCTTCCCGCCGCCCGTGCCGCCGCCCGCTGGGGCTTCCCCGGCCGCCGCTCCCCCGACCGGCCCACCCCCGACGGCAGCGCCCGGGACCGCCGCACCCGCGACGGCGGCTCCGCCTGCGCACCCTTCGTATCTTCCCCCCACCACCCGCGCGCCCCTCGAGTCGCCGGCGCGGCCCTCGCCCCTTGAAACCGGCACCGCCCGGGGAACCGGCGCCGCGGGAGGCGGACTCCGGAGCCGCGGCCTGCT
>JBCCLG010000905.1:0-2604 GCA_039027015.1 Acidobacteriota bacterium
AGTGATAACAGTCCGCTCTTTGATGCTGCGGCGTCAAAAGTGTTGCGTCCTTCCTAGTTCGTCACTTAGGCACGCGCGCACCTCAACCATAGAAGGGAAAAAGAGAGTCAGCAGCGCCGCGAAAATCCAGTGGGTGAAGCTGCCCAGCGATTGACCCTCGGCGCGGTGGCGATTCGGAAAAATTTCCGAGATGAAGACCCAGATCACAGCCCCCTGCCCCACCGCATGGGCTGCGATGAACGCAAAGATGCAAGCGGGCACGATGGCGAATTGCTCTGTCTGAAACGCCCAGGCGCACAGTCCCAGAGAAGCGATGTATCCGAACGACCCGATGTAGAGCAGGGTGCGCCGACCTAACCGGTCGATGAGCCAGAGACCGACAAACGTGAAGATCAGGTTGGTCACTCCGGGCGTGCGCTCGTTGCGGCTGTTGAAGAGGTTGAAGCCCTCGGCGATGGCTTCGAGATCGAAGCCGGCGAATTGCCAGGTCTTCGACAGGCGCAGGTCGAAGGAGGAGAATCTATTGTCCTTGCGGCCCAGGTTGCGCCGCGTCACCGTACCGTCGGCGTTGATGCGGTCCTGGGGCGTGGCGGCGATCTCACCGGTCTCGGTGATCGAGATGGGCTGCGGCGAGCGGTAGGAGTAGCGGGCGTTGACGTCTATGCCGTAAGGCGCCCGCCACAGCAGCCAGGCGTTGATGCGGTCGCGCTGGTCGCGATCCGAGAAGCCCCACTCGGCGCCCAGGTCGGTGATCCGGGCGTAGCGGAAGCTGAACGGGTCGCGTTCGTTATCGTCGTCCGAGCGGTCCTTGGAGTAGGTGTAGAAGCCCTGAAAGTCGATCTTCTCGCTGCGGTAAGTCAGGCCGACGGTGTGGCCCTGGTAGAGGCTCGACGCCGTGGATTCCACGGTGGTCAGGTTGCCGACACCGTTGCTGCCGTCGGCGCCCAGTCCGGTGGACCAGGGCGAACCGAGGAGAGGATCGTTGCGGTTGACGAAGCGCGTCAGATCTTCGGAGTCCGCCCAGTTGAACTTATAGAGAGCCGAGAGACTGTTTGAGAAAGCGTGCTCGACGGCGAAGGCCGCGGCGAGGGTGCGCGGGTTCTCGAAGTCCCGGTCGAAAACAAAGACGTCCGGGCGAAAGGGTGAGCCCGCCTCGGCCGCGGAAATCAGCTCATCAAAGGCCGGGGGAGGGCCGAGAACTGGCGTCAGCTCGCTGCTGCGGAAGAGGTTCTGGCCGCGGCTGCCGTTGGTTGCCCTGGAGCCGGCCAGCACCAGGCCAGGCACGCGGGCGTAGTAGAGGCCCGCGTTGGCGCGAATGACGGTGCGGCCCTTGCCGGTGGGATCCCAGGCGACGCCGAGGCGCGGCTGCCAGTTGTCGTAGTCGGTGGGGATCTCGCCGTCGGAGGGAAAGAGCTGGCCGCTGCTGGTTTGGCCGATGAAGTCGCTGTAGAAGACCTCGCTCGCCGGGGTGATCGGATCGGGCTGAATCTGGGCCTCCCAGCGCAGGCCGTACTGCACCGTGAGGTTGGCGCTCGGCTGCCAGGAATCCTGAAAGAAAACCGCCGGCTCGTCCTGGGTGATGGTCTGCGTGCCGGCCTCGTCCACCGAAAGGCCGTTGACGCCCGCCAGCTGGAGGTAGAGGAGCACGGGCCCGGTGATGCTGGTGCCTTCGGGGCAGGCGCCGGTTTGAGACGAGCTGCCGTCGGAGCACTCGACGTAGCTCGGGTTGTCGAGATAGTTGAGGAATCCGTCGGTGGAGTTGAAGATGAACCTGCCGTTGGCGAAGCCGATGAAGGTCTGAAAGGCGGAGGTTTGGTTGTATTCGAAACCCGCCTTGAGCGAGTGCGAGCCGCGGATCCAGCTGAGGTTGTCGTTCAGCTGCCATCGGGTGTCGTGGTAGCGCACCGGAATGAAAAAGGGCTGGCCGAAGCGGAAGCCGCGGGCAAAATCAAAGGCGGTGTCGGGCAGCGGTCGGTCGGTGCCGGTGAAGGTCGGCCCTTCGTAGGGCCGCGGCCGGTCTTCGCGAGCGTATTGAAAGCGCAGCTCGTTGAGGGTCGTGGAGGAGAGGGTGCTGATCACGGAGCCCGAGATCGCCCAGGAGGAGTTCTTCTCGTTGGCGTTGGCCGAGACTCCCCAGGAATCGACGTCGAAGGTGCCGTTGCGCTGTTCGGAGTAGGTGTAGTTGAAGCGGCCCGTCACCAGGTGACTCTCGCCAGCCTGCCAGTCGATCTTGCCGAGATAGGCGATCGCGTCGTCGGTGCGGGTGATCGGCGCGTTCTCGTTGGGCGAGCCGAGAGCTGCCAGGGCGTCGAGGACCCGCGGCTCGATGCGATCGGGATCGAGCTGGCCGGTGTCTTCGCCCTCCTGATAGTCAAAGGCGGTGAAGTAGAAAAGCCGGCTCTGCTGCAGCGCGCCGCCGAGAGTAAAACCCACCTGGGCGCGCTCGAAGTCGGTCTCGGGCTCGGAGGTGCCGTCGGCGAACTCGGCCTCGGTGGAGAGGGAGTCGTTCTGGAAAAACGTGTGGGCGGTGCCGCGGGTTTCGTTGGTGCCGGACTTGGTCACCACGGAGACGAAGCCCGAGGACGCGCGGCCGAACTCCGCCGG
>JBCCLG010000906.1:0-2599 GCA_039027015.1 Acidobacteriota bacterium
CTCGTTCAGGATCTCCTGCGCGAATCATGAGCCTCGCCTGAGCGCTCAGGATGGTGGCTCGCATGGATCGAGGCAGGTCGGTGGATGCGAGGAACCGCTCTGTCATCTCGAGGTCTTGGGTCATCGACTCCAGCTCTTCTTCGGGAGTGAGCGGGGGGTGGGAGTGATAGAAGCGCCAGCGTTCGGCCAGTTCGTCTCTCCGAAGAAGATCGGCCGCGATCTCGGCCTCGAGCGCCCGGGTTTTCTGGAACAGGACAGCCGAGAAGGAGAGCGCGGTAATCAGAACCGCGGCGATGGCGATGAGGGCCCGGCGATGGTGTGTAAGGGCTCGGGAGAGGCGATAGGGCACTCGATTCTTAGAGGCGAGAACCGGCCTGCCGGCCACGAAGCGCTCCAAATCTTCGGCCAGGGCCGCCGGCGACTCATATCGCTTGGCCGGTTCGCCGTGCATCGCGCGCTGAACCACGGCGTCGAGATCTCCTGTGAGCTCCTTCTCGAGGCTCCTGGGCTGCAGACGGCGCAGGGCCGCGATCTCGAGGTACTGCCGGTATTCCTCCGTTTCGGGCTGCGGGGTCGCCGGCGAGACGGAGCGGCTGGGGAGCGGAGGTGAGGAGTGGCTCAGCCGCTTTTCGATCTCTCGGATCTCCAGATTGTCGAGCCTATAGGGCGGCTGCCCGCAGAGCAGGCGGTAGAGAAGCACGCCCAGCGAGTAGACGTCGCTGGCCGTGGTGAGGCTCTCGCCCCGAGCCTGCTCCGGGCTGGCGAAATTCGGCGTCATCATGCGCAGCCAGCTGGCGGTCGCCTCGGCGCTTCCGTCCCCGGGTTCAGGCTCCAGAAGTTTGGCGATGCCGAAATCGAGAAGATGAGGGGCCCCGTGAACGTCGATCAGAATATTGCTCGGCTTGAGATCGCGATGCAGAACCAGGTTTTGATGGGCGAAGTGAACGGCCCTGCAAACCCGTGCGAAGAGCTCGAGGCGCTCTTCGATCGTCAGTCGGTGAAGGTCACAGTAGGCGTCGATCGGCAGCCCCTCTACGTACTCCATGACCACGTAGAGGGCGCCGTCCTCCGTGCTTCCGCCCTCGATCAGCCTCACGATGTCCGGATGCTCGAGCTTGGCAAGAATGCGCCTTTCCCGCCGAAATCGCTCTCGCTGGGAATCGCCAGCCAAAGATCGGGACTGGATTTTGATGGCGACCGGCGCGCCGCCGCTCTCCCCTAGGACCGAGGCTCGGTACACGACGCTCGAGCCGCCCTCGCCGATTTTTTCCCCGAGGTGATAGTCACCGAGAGTCTGGCCCTCAAAGCTGACGCGAACCTCCTTGGGCCGCTGAATCTTGGGCAGCATCGAGGCGATGAGCCCGCGGGTCATTTGATCTGCCGCGAGCAGGGAATCCACCTCCCGCCGGAGTTCCGCGTTGTCGCCGCAGGCCTCGTCGAGAAACGCCGGGCGCTCGGGCTCTTCAAGATCGAGGAGGTCTTCGAAGATTCCTCGGATCGTCCGCCAATGATCCTTCATGGCAGGGCCTCCTCGCCCCGGAGGTCGGCGAAGCCGCCAGGCTTCTGGGAAAGCTGGGGGGAGAGCGCGCCGCGCTCGGCCTCGAGACTGCGGAGCAGCCAGGCCCGAGCGGTGCGCCAGCGACGGATCACCGTGCGGCTCGAGACCTCGAGCGCCTCCGCGATCTCCTCGTTGTCCATGCCCGCAAAGAAGCGCATCTCGACGACCTCGCTCAGCTCCGGATCTAAGACCTCGAGCTCAGCCAGGGCTTCGTCGAGGGCGATCAAGGAAGGGTCGCTGGCGCCCGAGCTCAGCAGGCCTTCCTGGAACTCCACCCGGGTTGTCCCGCCCCCTCGCCTATCGCTGAGCCGTCGCCGCGCGTGATCCACCAAAAGGCGCCGCATCAGGCGGGAGCTGACCGCGTAAAAATGGCAGCGGTCCAGCCAAACGGCCTGCCTTTGCTCCGCTAGCTTTAAATAGGCTTCGTGCACCAGGGCCGAGGCTTCGAGAGTATGGTCCCGGCGTTCCTTGGTCAGATAGCGCGCGGCGATTCTCTCGAGCTCGCGGTATACGACGGGCAGGCACCGCTCGAGGGCCTGCGAATCGCCTCCGCTCCAGCGCCGCAAACAGGCCGTGACGTCCGCAGAAGCCGGCAGGTGGTCGGAATGTCCTTGCATAGCGTGAGTTCTCCAGGTTCATTTTTCTTGAACCCTTACGCGGAGAATACTTCGGAAAAGTGACAGGGAGAGCGATCTTCATAAAAGGTCCGGCGAGAGCATGCGGGATTCGGACGTCAGGCGGGATTCCGGCGCGCGCGGGTAGACCGCACGTTTACGGAATATTTGCCGAATTAATTTTAGTATTTTACCCCTCTTCAATAGAATGAGGTGGATATCAGCCTCGCGTTGGACCAGGCTGACGATCGAACCCGCTGGAGATTGGCACCCGCCTGACTTTCTCCAAATCTTCACTGCAGGCGGATGGAGGCTTTTTAAATGAGAGCTCTATTCATCGGATTGGCGTCTTTGCTTTTCGCGACCTGCGCATTCGCTTCGGAGCAGCCGAACGGCGCGGAACCGAAAGTCTTGGACCCAGCGGCGA
>JBCCLG010000907.1:0-2594 GCA_039027015.1 Acidobacteriota bacterium
CCAGGGCCTGTCGGCGACCTCGACCGTGCTCGATCGCTTCACGAGCCCCGGCCGCACCTTCGGCGCGCAGGTCAGACTGAGCTTCTGATCGGCGGATCGATCTCCGGACAGAGATAGGAAAAACTGATGGATCAGCAGCTTCGCTTCAACGATCGCTCGCCTCGTCTCCTTACCCCTTGGGCCTGCCTGCTCGCGGCGGCGGCCCTCGCGGCTCCCTCCTTCGGCTCGGCGGAATCGTCGTCCACGGACGAGCGCCGGCGGGGTGAGCAGAACGCCGAGGCCTCAACGCTCCAGATTCCGGCCCTTCCCGAAGGGCTCGCCAGCTTTGGAGCGGCCGTGGCCGGAGACGGTCTCTACGTCTACGGTGGGCACATCGGGCGGACGCACCAGCATTCGGTCGACAATCTCTCGCACCACTTCCGGTCGGTCGATCTGAAAAACCCGAGCGCGGGTTGGCAGGATCTCGGACCGGTCCAGGGGCTGCAGGGAACGGCCTTGGTGGCTCACGGGGGCGAAAAGGTCTGCCGCATCGGCGGCCTTAACGCCCTGAACCCCCAGGGCGAGGACGCCGATCTGGTGTCGGTCGCAACGGCGAGCTGCTATCACATCCCCGAGCAGAAATGGGTCGACCTGCCGGCGCTCAACGCCGGCCGGTCGTCCCATGACGCGGTGGTCCTCGGCGACAAAATCTACGTCGTCGGCGGCTGGGACCTGCGCGGCAAAGACGAAGAGGCCGTCTGGCACGACACCGGCGAGGTCCTCGACCTGTCGGCGGAGTCGCCGGTTTGGGAGACCTTCCCTCAGCCCTTCAAGCGGCGCGCCCTGGCCTCCGCCGCCGCGGGCGAGAAGATTTTCGCCTTCGGTGGCCTCGGCTCCGAGGGCACCAGCCAGCGGGTGGACGTCTACAACCCGGCCACCGGCGAGTGGACCCTGGGGCCCGAGCTGCCGGCCACCGAGGGGCTCAAAGGCTTTGGCGTCTCGGCCTTCGGGATCGGCGAGATGATCCTCCTCTCGGGCGGCGATGGCGCCGTGCACGCCCACCGCGTGGGCATGGATAGCTGGCTCGCCAAGGTCGGTCAGCTCGAAAAGCCTCGCTTCTTCCACCGCCTCCTGCCTTACGAGCAGCAGATTCTTTTCATCGGCGGCGCCAACCGCGACGAGGGCCACCTCGGCCACGTCGAGACCATGACCATGGCCGAGCTGCGCCGCGGCAGCCGCCGCGCCGCCATCGAGGCCGCGGGACCGCAGCCCGGCGCCGAGGCGCGGCTTGTGGTCGACCGAGGCACGTGGTCGGGCTTTCGGGGCGCGGACGGCGGCGGACACTCCACCGCCGAAGATCTGCCCACCAGCTGGTCGGCGGAGAGCGGCGTCGCCTGGCGCGCCGCCATCCCGGGCTACGGCCAGTCCGTGCCGGTGGTGTGGGGATCCCAGGTCTTCATCACCTCGGTGGAGGGGCCCAAGAAGGAGACCATCCTCCTCAGCTCTTACGACCTCGAAAGCGGCGAGGTGCTGTGGCGTCGCCGCTTTGACGCCAGCCTGCACATCGAGAATTCCGACATGTACAGCCGCGGCGCTCCCACCCCCGTGGTCGACGCCGAGCGCCTGTACGTCTTCTGGGAAAGCGGCGACCTCATGGCCTTCGACCATCAGGGGGAGACCCTCTGGAAGCAGTCGCTGGCCGACGAGTACGGCGCCTTCGTGGGCAACCACGGCATCGGCAGCTCGCCGGTGCTGATCGACGACGCGGTGTGGATCCAGGTCACCCATCAGGGGCCGTCCTACTACGCGGCCTATGACCGGGCGGACGGCAGCCTGCGCTACAAGGTCGATCGCGACCCCGGCACCGCCTGGACCACGCCCCTGGTGGTCGGCAGCGGCGCCGATCAGCAGGTGGTGATCAGCGCCTCCGGGCGCGTCGAGGCCGTCTCGGCGAGCACCGGCGAACAGCTGTGGCAGTACAGCGGCCTCGAGAGGAATAACGTGCCGTCGGCGGTTCTCCTCGAGGACGGCCGGGTTCTGGTCAGCAGCTCCAGCCCCTCTCACAACATCCTGCTCAAGGCGGGCGAGGGTGAGCTGGACGCCTCCAGCGTCCTGTGGACGGCCGAGGGCGTGACCTCCGGCTTCGGCTCCCCCATCGTGCACGGCGAGTGCGCCCTCATCGCCAACCGCAAGGGCGTTGTGAGCTGCGTCTCCCTCGAGAGCGGCGAGCGTCTGTGGCAGCACAGGCTGCCCGGTGCCGTCTGGGCCTCGCCGTTCGCCGTGGGCGACCGGATCTACTACTTCACCGAAAAAGGCGAGGCCGTGGTGCTGAGCCACCAGGGCACGTCTGAGCCCGAGGTGGTGGCCCACAACAAGCTCGACACCACCAGCCGCGTCTACGGCGTGTCGGCGGTGCACGGCGCGATTTTGGTTCGCACCGGCCCTGAGCTGATCCGGCTGGGCGTCGATGCCGAGCTCGCCGCCGACGGCTCCGCGCAGGAGAAGGCCGAGATCGCCGCCGACGGCGCGGCGTCCTCCGAGACGAGCGGCGACGGCGCCGCGCAGGCCTCCTCCGCAAGCCGATAGGCGACGGCGATCTCGCAGCGGCGGCCGAG